>NZ_JAWDHA010000063.1:0-25518 GCF_034190895.1 Virgibacillus sp. M23
CTTCAACTCCTGTGGGAAATGTTTGACCTGAAGATCCACTTTTTTGAGCGGGTTTTGCTAAAAAAGTTAGCTGAAGGACAAACCCCACGGAAAGGGAAGTGGGCAGCCGGAGTGGTGGTCAAGTAAGCAGGGGCTATTATTCCATAATAGCTACTAGAGGAAGCGTAAATTTGAGCATTTAGTGATAAGGACTGAGCAAATTTTTGCTCCGTTTTTCTTATGTTTTTAAAGATACGTCTAAGTTCGTATTTCTATTTAATACGTACATTTAGTATACTAGTAATGGTGATGAATTTAATGGAATCAATCTATGATATACAGCAGCTTTTGAAAAAATATGGTACATTTATTTATACGGGTAATCGCATCGGAGATTTAGAAATAATGGCAATGGAATTGGATGAACTATATAAACTTCAATTCATTCGAAATGATGATTATTTGCAAGCAAAATTACTTCTACGAAAAGAGATAGAAGCATTGCGTAAAAATTAAGGGGGAGTTATGCATGAATCAAATTATTATTGGAGTAGACGTTGGCGGAACAACAGCAAAACTTGGTTTTATCAATAATCAAGGAGATATCCTTAGAAAATGGGAGATACCTACAATTACCGAAAATGAGGGTATTCAAATTGTAGACGATATTTGGAACTCGATTGAAAGACAATTATCACATGATCAATATACGAACGATCAGGTGCTTGGGATCGGTGTAGGTGCACCTGGATTTATTGAAGATGAAACAGGTTTTGTTTATGAGGCAGTTAATATCGGATGGAAAAATTATGATCTAGGTAATCAATTAAAGCAACGATCAAACTTAC
Source organism: Virgibacillus sp. M23 (assembly GCF_034190895.1). Classification (NCBI taxonomy): domain Bacteria; kingdom Bacillati; phylum Bacillota; class Bacilli; order Caryophanales; family Bacillaceae; genus Virgibacillus; species Virgibacillus sp. M23. Next base: position 828 of record NZ_JAWDHA010000063.1, read on the forward strand.
CAGTATTTGTAGAGAATGATGCCAATATTGCTGTGCTGGGTGAAAATTGGAAAGGTGCTGGGAACCAAGCTAGAAATCTAGTAGCTATAACGCTGGGTACCGGTGTTGGTGGTGGTATTATCACGAACGGACAAATAGTAAACGGTGAAGCGGGAATCGGTGGAGAAATCGGACATATTACAATTGATATAGATGGTTATACCTGTAATTGTGGTAGAATAGGCTGTTTAGAAACGATTGTTTCAGCGACTGGAATTGTAAGGCAAGCAATGGAAAAGGCTGAAAATCAGTCAGGTTTACTTGCTACATACATTTCCGAGCATGGTTCTATTACTGCAAAAGATGTTTTTCAGTTTGCTGCTGCTGGTGATAAGTCCGCTCGAGAAATTGTGAAAAATACCGCAGACGTACTAGGAATGGCAATTTCTAATATAGGCACCATTGTAAACCCTGCTAAAGTTTTAATTGGTGGCGGAGTATCTAAAGCTGGAGAAGCATTTCTTTATGATATACGTGAGTCATTTGATAAATATGCTTTGTCCCGGGTTAGTGAAAATTGTGAATTAAAGCTTGCTCAATTAGGGAACGATGCTGGTATCATTGGAGCAGCATTTTTAGTTAAACAGAAGATCGAACACATCACATTCACCAATTAGCTGTCACTAGTTCAATGGAAGATGTAAAAAAAATCGCATTCTATGAAACTTTTATTTCATTGATTTCGTCATATACGATAATTGGGTTTACATTCGATTAACAAATATTTACTTTTGGTTTATAATATCTTTCAACAGGGAAATGAAATCAAGAATAAATCTGTTTGATATTGGTTGAAAAGTAAGAAAAATATAAAAATCAAAAGGGATAGCAGGAGGATAAGTTTATGGAGTTGAAACGGCTAAAAATACCCCTATTTATAGTAGCTACTGTACTATTTGGTATTAAAACGTACATTGTGTACCGGTTTGTGTTTTCGATTGATCTCGAAAATTCTATGCAAGAGTTAATCTTGTTTATAAACCCTTTTGTTTCAGCGTTCTTAGTTTTTGCTTTAAGTGTTTGGATAAGAAAACAGAGCAGACAAATGAAGTTCTTAAGATATACTGCTTTAATTGGTACAATCATCCTATTTGCTAATCTAGTTTTTTATCGTTCCTTTACGGATTTTATTACCATACCCCAATTATTTCAAGGAAGTAATGCCGCTGATTTGACGGAAAGCATACTGTCGCTTGTTAAGCCGTATGACATACTTCTATTCGTAGATGTAGCAATCATCTGGTATTTAAGTAGAAAACATATGGAACGTATGACCGTTTTTTATCCGAGAAGTGGTAAAGTCTTTACATTAGCCATGTCCTTTGTATTATTGGCTGGTAATTTCTTTTTGGCAGAGATGGAGCGGCCGCAATTATTTACACGTGCCTTCGATCGGGAATATTTAGTGAAAAATATAGGTCTGTTTAATTACCATGTTTATGATATTGCAACACATACTAAAGCGAAGACACAACGAGTGTTTGCAGATGGTAATGAGATTCCAGATATTAAAGCTTATATTGAAGAGAATGTGAAAACAAAAGAAAAATCAAATTTGTTTGGAGTAGCTAAAGATAAGAATGTTATATTCATTAATGCAGAATCTATTCAAAGCTTTGTAATAAATAATGAAGTAAATGGACAGGAAATTACGCCTTTCTTAAATAGTTTAACAGAGGATGAAGATACGTACTATTTTGAGAATTTTTATCACCAAACAGAACAAGGGAAAACATCCGATTCAGAATTTATTGTTGAAAATTCTCTATATCCACTTTCTCGTGGAGCTGTTTTCTTTACACATGCGCAGAATGAATACCATGCTATGCCAGAAATATTGAAATCAGAAGGGTATTACTCGAGTGTTCTGCACGCTAATAACAAGAGCTTTTGGAATCGTGATCAAATGTATCAGAGCTTTGGAATTGATCACTTCTATGGGGAAGAAGCATATGAAGTTTCTGAAGAAAATTCAATCGGCTGGGGACTTAAAGATAAACCATTCTTTGAGCAGTCCATTAAATACCTTCAGTCAATGGAAGAACCATTTTACACAAAGCTAATCACATTGACGAATCATTTCCCATTTGATTTGGATGAAACAGATAAATCCATTGAACCGTACGATTCCAATTCAAATACTTTAAATAATTTCTTTCCAACAGTAAGATATATGGATGAAGCAATTGAGCAGTTTTTCGATCAACTAAAAGATGCTGGACTATATGAAGACTCCATTATTATCATCATGGGTGATCACTACGGAATTAGTGCCAACCATAATCGAGCAATGAGTATGTATTTAGATAAGGAAGAAATCACACCATATGATCATGTACAGTTACAAAGAGTTCCGTTCTTTATTCATATTCCTGGCCATGGTCAAGGTGAAGTGAAATCAGAAGTTTCTGGTCAAATTGATGTGAAGCCAACATTGTTGAGCTTGTTAGGTGTTGAAAATAAAAATGACTTACATTTTGGTAATGACTTATTTAGTGATGAAAGAAAAGGTTACATTGCTTTAAGAAACGGTAATTTTATTAGTGATGATTATATCTTTGCAAGTGACACTTGTTATAATCGAGAAACTGGAGAACCAGTAGAAATAGATCAAAAGGAAGAAGCTACGGATCAAAACGTTGAGAGTGCCTGTGATCCAATTAGCAAAAGAGTAGATAAAGAATTAGGTTACTCAGATGATTTAATTTATGGAGATCTTTTCCGATTTGTTGAGTTTACCGATCAAAAATAATAGTAAAATGAAGTAACAGTTTAAGTTAATTCATCTTTTTGGATGAAACAAGATGATTAAGAAGGATATTCCCCTTGAAGTAATAACCAGATTAAGAAAATAAATAATCTGCTTTACTTTGAGGGGAGTTTTTTAATTGATGTTTTTTAAACCACAGGCTCTGCCTGTGTGAGAATTAAACTTGTAGAGTTGTAACAGAAAAATCTCCTTTCGATATAATAGAGTTGGCCGTCAAACCGACTCTATATATAGAAAGGAGATCTACTCATGTCGAGTGACAATAGTTTATCACACACCCGATGGAATTGTAAGTATCACATAGTCTTTATACCCAAGTACAGAAGGAAAGAAATTTATGGCAAGTTCAGAAGAGACATCGGGGTGATCTTAAGACGTTTATGTGAGATGAAAGATGTAGAAATTATTGAGGCTCATGCCATGACTGACCACATCCATATGCTGGTTAAAATACCACCAAAAATGTCAGTGTCTTACTTTATGGGCTACTTAAAAGGTAAAAGCTCTTTAATGATCCATGATAGACATGCCAACTTAAAATACAATCATGGAAACCGCACATTTTGGGCTAAAGGTTACTATGTCAGTACAGTAGGGCTCAATCAAAAAACTGTGGCAAAATACATTCGTGAACAAGAATCGGAGGATAGACTACGAGACAACATGAGTAAACGTGAATACGTCGATCCATTTAAAAATAGGTAGGAAGATAAACGGTTGACGGTCAATTCAGAAGCCCCTTTAGGGGTCTCGTTGGTAAAGTGCCCTTATAGGGCGAAACTAAAACCGCCCGTTTTACGGGCGGATAGTTATTAGGGAAAAATGAAGGGCTGGCAGCATCCAAGCCGTTAGATAGAAAGAAAGTAGAGAAATGATTAATCCAAAAATAAAAAGCTGACGTTGTGCTTTCGTCAGCTTTTTAACAGGAGATATTGTGTATTCATTAGCCTTTAATTTCTGAAATAATGGTTGCGATTGCAAAAAATCCAAATGCTAAAGCTGTAATTGCTGAAAATCCTAATGCGAAAATATTTTTGTATTTCAATTGACGAATTACAGATACAATCGCAAGTAAAGCTACAGCCAGAAATAAAACTGCTAAGACAATATGCATGAGACTTATCCTCCTTGTTTGCTTCCTAACTTGTCATTTGTTGCTATAGGAAATTCATTTGTATTATTATGTAACTAGTCCAGTTATAATATTTATTTTATAGTATTATATGCCGTTTGTCGAGGCAAAACGTAGAAAACATTTTCATTATAAGGTTAGGGAGGAATTTTGTTGGATATTGAAAGAATGTCTTTAGGACCATTGGGTACGAATTGTTATCTTGTATATGATAATCAACAAGCTTTGATCATTGATCCAGGTGGAGAATCAGCAAAAATTATTCATTTTTTATCGGAGAAAAATATCGAGCCATTAGCAATTCTCTTAACACATGGGCACTTTGATCATATTGGAGCAGTTGATGACTTACGTAAATATTATAAGGTCGAAGTTTACATACACAAACTGGAAGCTTCCTGGCTTGAGGATCCTCAAGCAAACGGATCATTGTACTTTATGCAAAGGGGAATTCTTACAAGTAGACCGGATCGATTATTGCATCCAGGAAAGATGGCTATCGGTAATTTCCATTTTGATGTGATCCATACGCCTGGACATTCACCAGGAAGTGTAACTTTTATCTTTTCTAATGCAAAGTTTATTGTCAGTGGTGATGTTTTATTTAATGAAGGAATAGGGAGAACAGACCTTCCTGGTGGAGATATGAAGCAATTAGAAGATAGTATTATAAATCAATTATATCGATTAGATGAATCTTTGGTTGTATACCCAGGGCATGGTCCAAAAACTAGTCTTATTCATGAGAAAAAGCATAATCCTTTCTTTTCAATCTAAGTATTAGAGTAACACCAATCGATTTATTGTAATAATGGATAATTAGAAACACTCGGGTATAACCAAATTTTTATCCTTTCTTATCTTTGAACAAAAGCGCAAGCGCCCGAATTAGAAACGTAGCGACTGGAGCGAGTTAACGGAGATAAAGGAAACACGGTGAGCTTGCGAGCCAACGATGACTTAGATGAGGGCGATTTGTGAATTCGCCTCGTTTCTAGGTGCTGGAGCTGGACGCGGCTAAACACGCCCATAAGTATCTACATGGATAAATTTTTTCATTTCCTGAATTACGAAAAAACCCTTCTTATTACAAGAAGGGTTTTTGGGGGATGTGCTCTGCTCTTTAAAAATAGGGATATAAGTTAAGCTACTAGTAATACTATATAGGGATAAAAACGACATGTCAATAGAATATCAAAAAAATAACTTGAATTTAAGATATTTAAGAGCTGTATCGCAATACACTTTGAAAAAAAGAACAAAAGCGGAAGCGCCCAATTAGAAACGTAGTGACTGGAACGAGTCAACGGAGATAAAGGAATCATGTTGCTCTTGCAAGCCAATGATGACTTAGATTAGAGTGATTCTTGTAATCGCTTAGCTTTCTGGAAGCCGGTCACCACGCCCATAATTTTCCACATGGGCAAATTTTTTCATTTATAAAACTAAAAAGAAAGAGTCTCTGCTTAAATCTAAGCAGAGACTCTTTCTTTTTAATGTCCGAAACCAGGTACGAGTATAAATTCTGAATACCATGTAAAACCAATAAAAAATATAGTACAATAAGCTCCGAATAAATACATATACATGCGTTCAGATAGTTTTAAATAACTTACTGCTAGGAAAAAGGCTGTTTGTACAAGGAAAAGAAGTGCAGTTTTTTGCATATCTCCTATGTAGAACATGACTGTAAATATCCCTGTCCAAAAAGCAAGCACACGAAACATACGATCCATGCTTTCCCCTCCTTTTGGTAACCTTATCATTGTTATTATAAACGAGTATTTAGATCTTGTAAACGAAATGTGATGAACAAATATTGATGAAAAAAGGAAAATATCATTTTAGTCATGATGTTACATTCTATAGGGTATCCCTTGTCATATTTATTTATTCAGAAATTCATTGGTGATGTCTAAATAACCAAAAATATGAAATGTGAATGGAGTAACTGTTGTGGCGGAAAAAAGGACCTTATACTTTCCGGTTGCAAGTAATGTGACTACTACTGAAACGTTACCTTCTGGTAGATGATATAAATTCCTTTTTAGGTCTTTGTCCTTGAGCAGATCTTTCTTTAATTTTTCCCTCGTTATTTGAATTAATGATTCCATTTTTACTTGCTCTAGTTGATGAGCAGTCATTTGTTTATTGTTTTGATAAAGCTGGATATTCGTAATGGTTGCTATTAATACTAACGCTATCGTAAACATGACCATAGGTAACATAAATCCTTTTTCGTTATTCGTATAAGATAATATCTTTTTCAAACGTATCTCCTTCCGTGGATGTAATAATTATTTGGAATCCATAAGATAGTGGGGCTAAAGAGAAGTCTTTAACACCACGTACGTATATTTCATGTCCCAATCCATTAACTTGTCTACGAATGAGCTCTTGATATAGCTCAAAAGATACGGTAGCTCCGTTACTCTCGAGCAACAGTTTATTAGCAACAATTCGAAAATCTGTTGCTTGCATCACTTCATTTCTTAAATGCTGAAAAAACTGTTGAATTGACAGTTCATGGATATCCGATTGATTACTGATACTCTTTAACAAATAACTTAGAAAAGGCAAACTTATTACTAAGATAGTAACCATGATAAGTGTAGTGATAAAACTAAACCCAGATTGTTTATGTTGGCTGTCCGTATAAACAAAACTTCTCTTTCCTTTTTTTGGCATTTTCCCATTGAGCACATCCCTTCACGTATTTACTTAAAACCTGAAATGAATACTTTACATGGCTATTAGCTATCACTTTGGTGTAGTTGACTTCTTGTTTATCCTTCTCTTCCCATAGAAAGGGCTGTAAGCTATCATGTAAATCATTTGCTATTAACCTGCGCGTACTTAAGACCTCTCTTTCCGTTTGCATAATAGATAGTATAGGAACCAATGTTAATACTGCACTAAAAAGAATAGCAGCAGAGATAATTACTTCAATTAGAGTAAATCCGTTCATTTTTTTCAATTCGATACCTTCCTTTACCAAAAGGGAAAACAATTTTGTATCTGGCTGTAGGGGAATAGATATAAAAAGTTCTTGGGTTTTTAATACTTCCATTTATATCAAATTCAATAATTGGATTAATGAAATAATCGATATGCCAGCCTTCAGGTAGGTTTCTGTCCGGAATAATTTTACGGTTAGACCTAAGCGCATAATATTTATTTTCATTAAGAATAAGTTGGATTCTATTCGTAGTTAGAGAAGACATATGTTGAATTGTCATTATGTCAGACTCTAACGTTTGAAATAATGCGTTTTCCTTCATTTTTTCTAAAGCATATACGATTGGAGGAACACTGAGCCCGACCATTATCATCAGCATACTTAGTACAACCAACATTTCGGTGAGCGTAAAGCCTTTCGTATCATGTAGCCGGGACACTGACTTTTCCAGTCTCTCTATTATAGTTTAAAGGTGTTTTATTACTGCAGCTCTTCTGTTCTTCCTTTATATACTTTGGAACCATCGCATCTAAGCTTGTAGGATATATTCCTGATTCAGCATAAACAGTATCTACTTGTGCTTGAACTACAGCTACAAGAGCTTTACAACCTTTGCTATTTACATCTTTACTTTTCTCACTAAGATTTGGAACAATAAGTATGATTAATACGGAGATAATCATTAAAACGATTAGCATTTCAATTAAAGTAAAACCTTTATTATCAGATGGCATAAAGTATCCTCCTTATATTGATTTGATGAGTTGAAACATAGGTAGCATTAAAGTGATATAGATAAATAAAATAAAACTGGCAACAATGATGAAGAAAATAGGTTGAATATACGTAATAATTTGAAGCATCTTCCGTTGAAACTCCTCCATTAGAATTTGTGCGTATATACTTAAATCTTTTTCTAATGTTTCTGTATTGCTATTTTTTTGAAAAATATTGGTTAGTTTTTTCTCTAGAAAAGTAAATTGGGATAATAGAGTAGGTAACTGCATACCTTTAGCTAATTGTTCTTTCATTAAATTTGCATAGTAGCAAATAATTGGTTGTTTATCTTGATTATTCATTTGAATTAGAATGTCTTTAAAGGAAATACCAGTTTTAATTAATGAACTGAATTGATTAGCAAAAAGAAAGGATGTTTGTAGTTTTAAATAGGTACGGAAAAGAGGGAGTCGATTGTATAATTTTATTTGATTTTCAATGGAGATACGAGGTTTATAAAACTTCCAAAAAATAGAAAAAGCGAGGGCAGCGATGATACTCAGAAAGAAAATAATTCCTAACCAATCTAAGATTAGCATAGCTAGGACAATTGATGCTGACGATCCCGGACTTGATTCATATAAATCGAGAAATGATGGAAGTACGGATTGCTTCAATATAAACAATAGAGGAATAAAGATACAACATAAAATAAGTGGATATCGAATGATCTGTTGGAACTTCTGAATGTATTGCAATCGATACTCGTACATATCTATACATTTAGATAAATTATCCTCTAGATTTTGATTAGAACGTGCAAATAGGAGGTAATTCGTTATGGAGGGATGGAAGGAAACAAGTTGCATAGCTTCTTCCATGGAATAACCATTTTCTAATGCCTGCTTAATTTGTTTGGCGGCACATTCCAGTTCGTTGTCCCAAGCTATTACTGTTAGTGCATCAATTAACGAATAACCATTTATACGTAAGCGATGAAGCCTTTTAAGAAATCGCAATTGGGTATCAGGTGTCATTGTTTTCTTGTGTTTGTTGATAATATGTTTCAGAAATGTATCCATAAGCTAAAGCCTTCCTTCGTAAGTGATCAAAGGTTTGATAACCAGTTAAACGATTGAATTCCTTTCCTTTTATGTGTTTTTCTAATAAGGTTCCATCGAGTAATTCTAAGATTGCTCCTAAACGATTTGCGTGTTTTATAGTGGAGATTGGAATAAGTTGGATGGAAGCAATTGCAATTAAGGATTGAATTAAATCAGCAGTGGTTAATCCAAATTCCTTTAATCGAAAAATTGTCCCTAGACCATGGGTTGCATGGATAGTACTTAATACTAAATGACCAGACAACGATGCTTCTAAAGCAAAATGTGCCGTACCAGCATCTCGAATTTCACCAACCATAATAATGTCAGGGTCGTGACGAAGCGCTGCTTTAAATCCCGACTGATACGTAATTCCGGCTTTTTCATTCAGCTGAACTTGCAAAATATCTTCCAGTTCTTTTTCAATAGGGTCCTCTAACGTGATGGCTTGGAAAGGTTTATCCTTTAGAATGGAGGATAATATGGCATATAGGGTAGTGGTCTTCCCACTGCCTGTCGGACCTGTTATTAGAATTAGTCCAGAACGTTTGGTAATCCACCTCATCATGTGTTTCAATTGTTTTGGAAATAGAAATAGTTGATCAATTGGAAGGGTTTCTTCTTGAGGGAGAATTCTTATTGCTAGACTTTCGGTACCTTTAACGGGAAGTGTAGATAATCGTAGGGAATAGACGAGTGATTCTAAATAAAACTTAATGGTGCCATTTTGTGGTCTCCGAAGTTCACCGATATCCATTGATGAGTTAAATTTAAAGTAGGTAAGCAATAATTGATAGGTAGAAGCAGGTATGGATTTAAAAAATTGACGTTTACCTTGTATTCGAAAATAAATCGTCGCTTTTTCAGCTGATGGAGAAAAATGAATATCAGATGCTTCCATGATAATCGCATGATGAAGTATTTGTTCTGATAGCGCTACAGCAGGGTTCACAAACTTTTTCACCTCCTCTTGAATTCACAGTTAAGTAATTGATTCGACAATTATCTCGTATATCCTTCTTTTTTTTACTGTTTTTTATTTTTCTAAGAATATTGATAAATGGATTGGAAAAACTAAAAGTACCTACATCTATGAAGGGAAGGTTATATGTCAACGAAAGATTATGTTAAATTTGTAACAGAACAAGTAGTGACGTATATGGATACGCCCGCTACGGAGAGAAAGAAACGAAAAATGAAACCGCAAAGTTATGACCCTATATATGGAAACCGTTGGTTAGGCGTCATTCCATTTGCTCTTCGAATTATGGTAAAGAAAAGAAATAAGCAGGCGTAACCTGAGCCTGCTTACACTATTTCAGAAGTTAAATAAAATAGACCTCCATTTATAACCTGATATGTGATTCTTGGCTGATACCTTTCATTAATTTCCTTTATTTCTTTTTCCATTTGCTCATTATCGTTATCGGATGTATAAAAATATTTTAGTAATTCTATTTCTGTTTGCAACTCCTCCAAAGCTTCGGAAGCCCACTCATGGTTTTGATTCTCTATATACTGATCAACAACTGCTTCTATTCTTCGATATCCACTCTTTAATTTAACAAGTGGTGATAGCGTATAACAAAAATCAGAAATAGTTGTATGCAATGGGATTGAATCTAATATCTTCATCATATCCGACTTCATCGTTCCATTAATTAGGTTTAATCCAATGGAGAAAAGCTCATCTCTTTTATACTTTCCTCTATAACTTACTTTAATGTTTGTTACTAACCAAGGGTAAAGAGCTGTATTTACCGTTGGATTAACTTTTTGGAATAATTTGGTATATTTCTCTTGCTGTTGTAAATAACCAATGATTTGTTGCAATCTTGGACTACCAAAATGAATCCATTCTCCTTCATCGTCACGTTTATTTGGATTCGTTATTAACGTTAATTGCATTGGTTCACCAGAGTGTCCCATTTTCTTCATGTAATGCCAATAGAACGGTCGATTCATCAAAGCTCGGTCCATTTCTTCTGTTAGTTGTATGGTTAGAACACCATCCTGATCGAGGAGTAGTGAGCAATGATGGGCAGTGAAAAAAGATTTTAAGAAGTTATTTAAGTCAGGTATTGCCATAATATTGTTCCTCCTCATAGTTAGTATCATGGGTTTGCTGGATTATTGCTGAAAGATTATTTAGCTTAACCTTAGCCTCTCCAGTTGTTGTTGACTCAGAATAAATTTCCTGTAATTCATGCTCAATGTCAGGTATAGCCAGTTCAGCCAAAATATCATCTAAGTGTCCAATTACTTGCTCAAAAAGATTTATTTTTTCATATAAAAGTTTCATAATATGCTCTTCAACCGTATCCTTAAGTGCAAAATTATAAATATGCACATCTTTATTCTGACCATATCTATGAATTCGGCCAATACGTTGCTCTAGTCGCATTGGGTTCCATGGTAGGTCGTAATTTATCATATAGTTACAAAATTGTAGGTTAATTCCTTCTCCTCCTGCTTCCGTAGCAATTAATACTTGTGCATGGTCCCGAAAAAGTTGTCGCATCCAATCTTTTTTCCCACGTTTAAATCCTCCTCTAAAAGGTACAGAGGAAATACCATTCTGTTGTAAATACCATTGTAAATAAAGTTGAGTTGCTCGGTACTCGGTAAAGATAATTATTTTTTCATTGCCGATTTCCTTTATAAGTTCAACAGCTTTTTCGGCCTTCTTATGGTTTGGTAGTTGTTCAATTGCCTCTGTTATCCGTTGAAAACCTTCTAGGTCAGGTTGTTCCGCTAGCATTTTCTTTAAGGATAAATAACAGGCCTCCCTTGAAGAACAGAATTCTCGAAGGAACGTAATTTTTGAAAAGGAAGGGAGGTATACCGAAATATCTTCCAGACTTTCATACACCTCTTTTTCCTCTTTTGAGAATTCGGTCCAAATCGTTTCGATATTTCGTTTGATTTGATTTAATCCAGTGTCCTTACGCGTGTTTCTAACCATTACTTTTTGAACAAGCTGCTTTAAATACATGTCCTGTTTCATATTTTTGCGATCTTTACCATAGCTCTTTAAGAACGTATCGTAATTACCTAAATGACCCGGTTTTAAAATGGAGACAAGGTTAAATATTTCTACAAGTTGATTTTGTACAGGTGTGGCAGTAAGTAATAGACAATATTTTTTCTTCAAAGAACGTACGAAGGCAAAATTCTTAGTTTTATGGTTCTTTAATTTATGCGCTTCATCTACCAGAACAAAATCATAGTCTAAATTTAATATAGTATCCCGATGTGGAGACCTTTTTGCAGTATCCATAGAAGAAATGATAATGTTCCCTTGTTCCCAGCTCATATTCTTACGATAAGCAACTGCTGGTATGTAGAACTTTTCATTTAATTCCTTTTCCCATTGGTTCACTAATGAAGCGGGGACAAGAATTAATGCTTTGTTAACTAGTCCACGTATCATGTACTCTTTTAAAATAAGGCCTGCTTCAATTGTTTTACCTAATCCCACTTCATCAGCTAAAATTGCACGGCCATTCATTTGTTCAATTACTTGTTCTGCAGAGCTTATTTGATGGTTTAAAAAATCTACATGTGGCAAAAACTCCAGTGCACGTAATCCTTTAAAGCTTGGGGTCATTGTCGTTTTCTCTGCGTGAAAAGCCATGGAGAAAAGCTCCCATGAGGAAATAGGTTCATTCATTTCTAACCGATTTTCAAGTTCATTAATAAATGTTGAATCTTTCTCTATGTGAATGGATTTCATCATATACTTCCTTTTTACTAAGATTATTTAGAATAGCTATTTTATCTTTTTTAATATGTGATATAATAATTCACAGTAAAATAGATTTTTCATTGGTATTGTTACATAGTATAACCAACTCTACATTTTTTCATAAAAGCGAATGAATACAAGGGGAGAGCTTACAAAGAGGGGAAAGGTTATTTCTTCTATGTAACGCCGAAGGAGCAAGCCGAAGCGAATCTCTCAGGCAAAAAGACTCTTGTAGGACGCAACTCTGGAGAGTGTTTACCAGTATACCTGTGTAAACCACCCACGAAGCAAGTACGAACTATTCTACGAATTCGTATGCAACTTTCTGGTAGAAGGACAGAGATTTCATTGTAATACAATGAAATCTCTATTTTTTTGAAAGTTGAAATTACAGACTATTATGATTGCTAAGGGAGTGGAGGGAATGAGTGAGTTAAAACGAACACCGTTGTTTTCGGCATATGAGAAATATGGTGCGAAGACAATTGATTTTGGTGGATGGGATTTACCGGTACAATTTACAGGTATTAAGCATGAGCATGAAGCTACAAGAACAAAGGCTGGATTATTTGACGTTTCCCATATGGGAGAGATTACGGTAAAAGGTCCAAAAAGCTTAGATTTTCTACAGAAAATGGTTACAAACGATGTTGGCAAATTAACACCTAATCGAGCTCAATATACCCTTATGTGTTATGAGGATGGCGGAACTGTGGATGATTTCCTTATTTATATGCTTGATGAGGATGATTATTTACTTGTTGTAAACGCTGCAAATACAGATAAAGATTACCAATGGTTAGTAAGTCATAATACATTTAGTGATTCCGAAATAACGATTGAAAATGTTTCCAATGAGATTGTTCAGCTAGCATTACAAGGACCATATGCTGAAGAAATTCTGCAAACGGTAACGGAAACGGATCTATCCGATATTCGTTTTTTCCGATTTCAACAAGCTGTTCAGCTAGGGCAATTAAATGATATTGCGCTCGTCTCACGTACAGGTTATACCGGCGAAGATGGATTTGAAATTTATATCTCTGCTAAAAGTGGTATTGCACTGTGGGAGCTGATTCTTCAAGCTGGTAAAAATAAAGGACTTGAACCAATTGGGCTAGGTGCAAGAGATACGTTACGCTTTGAAGCTAATCTACCTTTATATGGACAAGAAATTTCAAAAGAAATTAGTCCAATAGAAGCGGGTCTTTCTTTTGCGGTAAAGGTGAATAAGCAAGCAGATTTTATTGGAAAACAAGCTTTGCGGTACCAAGTTGAAAATGGAGTAGAGCGAAAGCTAGTAGGTATTGAGATGGTGGATAAGGGAATTCCACGAACAGGCTATGAAATTTATCATAATGATGACTATGCAGGATTTGTCACTTCTGGAACACAAGCTCCTACACTGCAAAAAAATATCGGTCTAGCACTTATTCGAACAGAACTAGCAAATGAGGGTGTGGAATTAACCGTACAGGTAAGAAAAAGAAAATTGTTGGCGAAGGTTGTAAAAACGCCATTTTATAAAAGAGAAAAATAGGGGGAAACAAGATGGAATTTCGTTATTTGCCTATGACAGATGGAGATAAGCAAGAAATGTTAAATACCATTGGAATTGATAGTACGGAAGAACTTTTTTCTGATATACCAGAGAATGTTCGCTTCAATAACGAATTAAACTTAAAGAAGCCTGCGAATGAATATAAGCTTAAAAAAGAACTTGCAGATATGGCAGCTAAAAACGCCAATTTAAAACAAAACCGTTCGTTTCTAGGAGCTGGTGTCTATGATCATTTTATTCCTTCCGTCGTTGATCATGTGATCTCAAGATCAGAGTTCTATACCGCTTACACTCCTTATCAGCCAGAAATATCACAGGGTGAGCTACAAGCAATTTTTGAATTCCAAACGATGATTTCTGAACTTACAGGAATGCCTGTAGCTAACTCTTCTATGTATGATGGGGGTACTTCTTTAGCCGAAGCTGTTAATCTAAGTGCTGCACAAACGAAAAGAAAAAAAATCCTTGTGTCTAAAGCTGTTCATCCACAAAGTCGTGCGGTTATCGAAACATATGCTAAGGGTCCCGGATTAGAAATTGTAGAAATTGACTTACAGGATGGGAAAACGGATGTCAATCAATTAAGCGATGCGATAGATGATGAGACAGCAAGTATTGTTGTGCAATACCCTAATTTCCTTGGGCAACTTGAGCCAATGGAGGAAATTCAAACATTGTTAGAATCGAAAAAGAAGACAATGTTTATCGTTTCAAGTAATCCGCTTGCTTTAGGCTACTTGACTCCTCCCGCAGCGTTTGGTGCTGACATTGTTGTAGGAGATACACAGGTGTTTGGTATACCTGCACAATTTGGCGGACCTCATTGTGGTTATTTTGCTACTACCAAAAAATTAATGCGAAAAGTACCTGGTCGATTAGTTGGTCAAACAACAGATGAAGACGGCGTTAGAGGGTTTGTCCTTACCCTACAGGCAAGAGAGCAACATATTCGCAGAGACAAGGCTACTTCTAATATTTGCTCCAATCAAGCACTAAATGCATTAGCTAGCTCAGTGGCAATGAGTTCCATTGGCAAGCATGGGTTACGTAAAATGGCGGCTATTAATATGAAAAAAGCTCGTTACGCCAAACAAGTACTGCAGCAAGCAGGAGTCACTGTTGCCTATGAGGGTGCGTTTTTCAATGAATTCGTAGTAAAATTAAATAAGCCAGCAGCTAGTATAAATGATCGCCTCTTGGAAAAAGGATTTATTGGTGGTTATGATCTTGAAAAAGATTATCCTGGATTAACAGGATGTATGCTAGTAGCTGTTACAGAAATACGTACGAAAGAAGAGATTGACCAGTTTGCAAAAGAATTGAGGGATATCAATGGCTAATCAGGATTTTCCACTTATATTTGAACGTAGTAAACTAGGCAGAACGAGCTACAGTCTACCAGAATTGGATGTGCCAGATGTTGATTTGAATGCAGAGTTAGGTAATAAATACATCCGTACAGAAGCTCCGGAATTACCGGAGGTAAGTGAATTAGATATAATGAGACATTACACGGGGCTATCCAATCGTAATTATGGTGTTGATTCAGGATTTTATCCTCTAGGATCTTGTACAATGAAATATAATCCAAAAATAAATGAAGATGTGGCCAGAATGGATGGATTCAGTCATATACATCCTGATCAGCCAGAAAAAAGTGTTCAGGGTGCAATGGAGATGATGTATGATCTACAGAGTGCCTTACGAGAAATTACTGGAATGCATGAAGTCTCCTTACAATCAGCAGCTGGAGCACATGGAGAGTGGACTGCTTTAATGATGATCCGTGCATTTCATGAGGCAAATGGGGATACCGAGCGTACTAAAGTCATTGTACCAGATTCTGCACACGGTACTAACCCAGCATCAGCTACAGTTGCAGGTTTTGAAGCTGTAACGGTTAAATCGAATGAAAAAGGGCTAGTAGACTTAGAAGATTTAAAACGGGTTGTAGGAGAAGATACTGCGGCTCTCATGTTAACAAATCCGAATACATTAGGACTATTTGAGACAGAAATTGTGGAGATGGCTAAAATCGTTCATGATGCTGGAGGGAAGCTCTATTATGATGGAGCAAACCTTAATGCAATTATGGGTTACGCTCGTCCTGGTGACATGGGATTTGACGCAGTCCATTTAAATCTTCATAAAACCTTTACAGGACCTCATGGTGGTGGTGGACCAGGTTCAGGACCGGTTGGTGTCTCAGCCGAATTACAACCTTTCTTGCCAAAGCCATTACTAATTAAAAAAGAAGATCAATTTGTTTTTAATTATGATCGTCCGCAATCAATTGGTAGAGTCAAACCTTATTATGGTAATTTTGGGATTAACTTAAGAGCTTATACGTATATTCGAACAATGGGAGCAGAGGGGCTGAAGAAAGCAAGTGAATACGCTGTCCTTAATGCAAATTATATGATGCGAAAATTAGAAAAAGAATACGACCTTCCATTTAAACAACATTGTAAGCATGAATTTGTTCTATCAGGAAAGCATCAGAAAAAATTGGGTGTCCGCACCTTAGATATTGCTAAGCGATTGTTGGATTATGGTTATCATCCGCCTACCATTTATTTTCCATTAAATGTAGAAGAGGCATTAATGGTAGAGCCAACAGAAACGGAATCAAAAGAAACATTGGATGGATTTATTGATACAATGCTAACGATAGCTGATGAAGCAAGGAATGAACCAGAATTGGTTCAAGATGCTCCACATCAGACAATTGTCAAGCGTATGGATGAAACTACTGCTGCGCGCAAACCGATTTTAAGATATGAAGCTAATTCAGAGTAATGTTATAGAAATAAGTACTGTACGTGTACAACGAATAAATATGTTTAACATAAAACCAGCCTTTTGGAACAAAGGCTGGTTTTATGTATCTTCATAATCGTTTGGATCAGTAATTACTTTATTTTACCAGTCCATTTTTTAAAGCCACCTTTTAAAACATTAATATCTTCGTAGCCTTTTTTATGCAAAAGCTGTGCCGCTCTGGCTGCGCGTGATCCACTCTGACAATAAAGATATACTGGTTTATCTTTTCGCATTTCAATTAAGCGCTGGCGCATTTGTGTGACTGGTATATTTCTAGCACCAAGAATATGACCACGTTTAAATTCTTGTGGTTCGCGTACATCTATAAGTTGCGCTTTGCGGTAACCTTCACGGAATTGTTCTTCGGTTAATGTTTTTAAGTACATTCGCTGTCTAAAGAAACGAAATACACCGAATGCGATAAGAACAACGATGAATATTACTAATAATTCCATTCTTTTTCCCCCGTCTATCACATTTATCCCACATATAACTGGCAATAAGCCCCCATTTCAAGCAATAAAGTGAAACTGTTATTGGTCAGTGAGGGATCGACTGCCAGTAAATGTCCGATTAGATCAACTAACAATCAGTGGGGGAATAAACAAGCCTCCCACTGATTGAAGTTTCCCTTTATACATCCTCTATTATAGTTTGTATACCAATATTTTTCAAAAGTTATTCTTTGTAAATTGCCTAAATGACGAAGAAAAAAATAGAAAAGCTTACTGTTAGGAATTTTATGGACAAATTCATGATAACGCTTGTTTAACTTTCTTATTTCCTGTATCCTATATATAGAAACAGTTTTGCACTAGACTAAAAATTATTCTTGGAAGTGAGGAAAATTAATGCCTACTCCTAGTATGGAAGATTATATTGAACAAATTTATAACTTAATGGAATCAAAAGGATATGCAAGGGTATCGGACATTGCAGAAGCACTTGAAGTTCATCCTTCTTCCGTCACAAAAATGGTACAAAAATTAGATAAAGACGAATACTTAAACTATGAAAAATATAGAGGTTTTATTTTAACTCCAAAGGGAAAAAAAGTTGGAGAACGACTCGTCTTTCGTCATGAATTATTGGAAGAGTTTCTAGAAATTATTGGTGTAGAACACGATAATATATACGATGATGTTGAAGGTATAGAACATCATTTAAGCTGGAATTCGATTGACCGAATTGGCGATGTGGTTAATTATTTTAAGCATGATGGAGCAAGAGTGGAAGAACTTAAAAAAATGCATCGAGAAGCAGAGGAACAATAGCTCAGAACAGCAAAGACTGAGACAAAAGTATTTGATTTATAGATCATGAGTCTGAGACAAAAGAATGAAGAAACAATAAAATGAAGTGCCCCCTGTCAAGTAGACAGTGGAAATAATAAAACTGACTTAAGTGGTTTTAGCTCTAAATTCGATAGGGCTAAGGCCGTTTAATCGTTTTTATATCTATCATAATTATAGAAATGTATATAGTTCTCTATGGATGCAGATAATTCTTCAAAGGACTCATATTTATTTAAATAATACTTCTCGCTTTTCAGTGTTCCCCAAAAAGATTTCATCGGTCCATTATCAATACATCGTCCGACTCGTGACATACTTTGCGTCATCTGCGGCATCTATCTTTTGCTTAAACATTTTAGATGTATACGGATACCCCGATCACTATGAATAAGCGGGCGATCTCCATCTAGAAGCTCGATAGCTTGATCAAGCGTTTTAAATACAAGTTGATTGTTATTGGAATTCCCTAAAACGTAACTAACGATAGAACCGTCATATAAATCGAGATTAGCGCTTAAATAAGCTTTCTTTGCGTTACCATATTTAAATTCTGTTACATCTGTTACCCATTTTTCATTGGGGTTATTCGCCGTGAATTCACGGTTCAATATATTCTCAGAGATATGTTGAGGGAGTGTGCGTTTATGCCATTTTTTCTTTCTTCGAATGACAGATTGTATACCGGCTATTTTCATCAATCTATAAATACGTTTGTGATTGAAGGTCTACCATCTCTTGCATAATCGCTTTATTCTGGAACTCCTGTGCTGAAGGCTTTCGTTTCAGCCACTTATAGTAAGCTGACCGATGAACAGCTGCAATATCACAAAGTAATCGAATACGTAGGTTTTCTTTTTCATTTACTTTCTGAATGGCAACATACCTGTCTTCAAATCGTACGGTACTTAATTTCGCCTCCTTTCGATCTCCTCTAACTTTTTTAAAAACAAATTCTCCGCACGTAAACGTTCATTCTCTTTTTCAATTCGACGCATCTCTAGCTTCAGCTTTTCTTCAGCTGTTAATTCTTCTACCCCTTTGGAGCGACCTCGACCATCTTTTAATGCATCCCAGCCATCAGCTTCATATTTTCGCACCCATTGATATACTTGTTGATATGATACGTGATACTGTGCTGTTTGTTGATAATTCTTATCATTCCCTAACGCAGCTTGTACGATTTCTATTCGTTCTTTCCACGTTGTTTTTCTTCCTTTAGTCATAGCGTTTACTCTCCCTTTTCTTGCATCCTTTAACTCTCTATGACCATTATACTTCTTTATCCAATCCGAAAGCACGGATTTACTGGAGATATGATACTTTCTTAAGATATCGCGCATAGAATACGTTCCTGAAATATAATCCTTAACTGCAGCTGCCTTTATTTCATTAGGATAACGTCTAAACGTTTTTGAGTACTTTAAACCAAGGATCCCATCTTTTTCAAAATTCTCTACCCACCTATAAACTGTAGACATATTAACTTGATATTTTGCGGATAACTGGCTATGTGTTAAACCATTCTTAAAAGCCATCAATACTTCATATTTCCATTCTACTGAATATGATTTGTGAGTCATAAAAACTCCCCTTAATGTAGAAGCAGATTTTTATTTTTTAATCTGTCTACCTTAAGGGGACCATATCAGAAATTAATTATCATTCGTTTTTTTGATTGGAATCATTCATTTAGTACCTGAAATAAACGAGACTCAGGTGGGAACAGCACGAGTTCGAAGATCCACTTGGTAACGTGTTTTTCTTTACCAAGTTAGCTGAGGCCGTGCCCGAGGAAAGCGCGTATATTTTCACGGTGCGGCGATGATACTCCTGTTGATAACATGATTATTCGTATTTTGAGTAAAGAAGTTGTGTTTTATCCCAGCCCTCTATTTGTTTACTTCAAACAGGTTTTCCCATCTCTTCACCAAAATACTACACTTCCTTGGAAAGCAATGATCACTTTCCTGCGGGATCTTCAGCTCGTACTTTTGCAGCAAGATAAGGAAGAGTTCGGAAGCGATTCATCGTTCGCAGAAAAGCCTCTTTCTTTTTCAAGGAGTCTACGTATTTTGACTACGCTGCGTATCAACAATTATCCCACATATAACTGGTAAGACCCGCACTTCAAGAATAAAGTGAAACCAATATGGATAAGTGAGCGGGGGTTCGACTATCAGTACATGTCCGATTGGTTCAAAGCCCTTGGTGTCATACCTTTGTGGTACTGACATCAATGGGGGATAAATAAAACCCCACTAATTGAACTTTCACTTTTGGGTTAACTATTTTGATTTCATCTTGGACTCATTTTTATAAAGTCTTTCATTTATCAGTTCTAATTTGTTTTCTTTGTGCTTAAAGATATATAAAGTGTGTTTTACTAGCTTAAATAATGGTATTAATGTTATTGCATGTAAAACAATCACAAGGTTTTGAAAACGGATTAGAGGAGACAACATATGAAAATAGATGGTGTTTTTTCTGGCGGAGGTGTAAAAGCATATGCATTTGTTGGCGCGTTAAAGCGTGTAGAAGAACGTGGGCTGATACTTGAACGTGTTGCAGGGACTTCTGCAGGAGCAATTGTAGCATCATTACTTGCTGCAGAATATACCGCTTCTGATATTCAAAACATGTTAGATGAGTTGGATTTGCAGAAGCTTATTGACCCTCCAGCTCTTACAAAGGTTTTGCCATTTACGAAATGGGCTTTTTTATATTTTCAATTAGGAATTAATAAAGGGAATAAGCTTGAACGTTGGGTATATGATAAACTAGCACGAAAAGACATTTACACATTTAAAGATATAAATTCGAGTTACTTAAAAGTTGTGGTAAGTGATATATCTTTAGGAAGGCTGGTCGTTATTCCGGATGATTTAGAAAGGATTTACGACATTAATCCTGAAACGTTCCCAGTTGCTAAAGCAGTGAGAATGAGCGCTGGATTTCCTTATTTCTTTATACCTAAGAAATTATCGAGTAGTAAAAATAAGAAGAGTATCATAATCGATGGAGGACTACTAAGTAATTTCCCTCTATGGGTATTTGAGGATAGAGATAAGAAGATAAGTAGACCAATTTTAGGAATGAAATTGAGTGAATCTACGCTAAATAATATAGCGCCTAGGAAGATAAATAATGCATTAGATATGTTCCATGCATTGTTTGTAACAATGAAAGAAGCTCATGATTCACGATATATTTCAAAGTCACAAAAAAACAATATTATTTTTATTCCCATCAAGAATGTTGGTAGTATAAATTTTGATATTCGTGAAGAAACAAAAGAACAATTGATGGATACAGGATATCGTAGTGCTAAGAAATTTTTAGAACATTGGCCAAGATAATAAGTTTGCAACACAGTTACATACTAAGACCGCGCTTTGAATTAAAAAGAAGCGCGGTCTTTTCGTTTGGCTTTATTACCTTCAATCACACGTAGATGAGTTGCGCGTTTATTGCGTTTCTTTCGTGGTTGAATAGATTGCTGTTTTTTTCCAGCAGAAACAGGATTTTTTCTTGGTTGTGTATGGTCATATTTTGCTTTGGATTGTTTTACAGCTTGTTTATATTTTTTCATTTCGTTAGATGTTGCTCTCTTTCTAAGAAAAACAAAATAAAAAACAGCAAATATAGCAAGACCTATACCCAGTGAAATAAAAAGATTACTAAAAAAGTTTGTCGTATTTGTAAACAACTGTGATATTAGACCAATAGCTGCTAGACCTATAATGATGTAAACAGGGATGGATAATCTTGTACGTTTCATTGTGTGTGTCCTCCTTCATTATTCCAATAATTGACTTGTATAAACTCTATACCACTTTCTCATCATGGTATATCATTTTTTACATACATTTTTCAAAGAATTACATGGTTACTAACTTTGAAATGCTAACTTACTATAAATTCTTTCCGGATTCATGTAAATTATTCTAAGCTTTTCTTTTTATTTTACTGGAATTAAGCTTGGTTAACTAGATTAAAATTGGAAATTATTAAGTAAAGCGATGGTTTATAGGATTGGTTTACAAGCAATTGGTCATAATACGGAATGGAGGTGGTATTATGAGTGAGCAAAATCAACAACTTGAACAGAATAAACAGGAAACGCCAATGACAATTTTATCAAGGTCACTACTTACAGGATTTATTGGTGGATTGTTATGGAGTACATTCGGAACAGTTCTTTATTATTTTAATTTTTCCGAAGTAGCTCCGAAATCATTTGTATTAAGCTCTTGGTTTCATGCGGAGTGGATCGATACATGGCTTGGTAATGTTGTAACAATCTTTTTAATTGGCCTTCTATCCTTATTAACGGCACTTATTTATTTTGGGTTATTCAAGAAGATTAATTCCATTTGGGTAGGTGTGGCTTACGGTTTTTTATTATGGGTATTGATCTACTATATCATGAATCCAATCTTCTCAACAGTTCCAAAGTTAGCTGATTTGAATATGAATACCATCGTAACAACAATATGTGTTTTTATTTTATATGGTACGTTTATTGGATATTCCATTTCCTATGATTATCACGATTTTCACAGGGCTGATGATAATAAGAACTCATAATACCCATTGTGTTATTCAAAAGAAGCGCTTTATGATAAACTGAATACATCCATATATGCTATAGATAATAAATAGAAAGGGATGAGTTTATGGAGAAACTAACTAAACTTAGGGCTGCTTTTGAATCAAATCAAGTAGATGGAATTTTAATTACGAGTGCGATAAATAGACGTTACATTTCTGGTTTTACAGGTACGGCTGGAGTAGCTTTAATTAGTAGCAATGATGCACGATTTATAACAGATTTTCGATACACAGAACAAGCCAGTACACAAGCAAAAGCATTTAAAGTAGTTGAACATAAGCAGGGTATTGATTTAGAGATTAATGATCAGTTAAAAGAAATGGGAATTAAACGACTTGGTTTCGAAAAGGATCATGTGACGTTTAGCCAATATGAACAATATAAAAATACGTTAGATGTTGAATTAGTTCCAGTCAGTGGTATCATAGAAGAGCTGCGATTAATTAAGACAAGTGATGAGTTAGAAATCATGAAAAAAGCTGCAAAGATCGCTGATGATGCATTCGAACATATTCAATCTTATATTAAGCCAGGTGTTAAAGAAATTGATATCTCTAATGAATTAGAATTTTTTATGCGTAAGCAGGGTGCTACGTCATCCAGCTTTGACATTATTGTTGCTTCTGGAGAACGTTCTGCATTACCTCATGGTGTAGCTTCAAACAAGGAGATACAATCAGGTGAACTTGTTACATTAGATTATGGAGCATTATATCAAGGCTATTGCTCAGACATTACAAGAACGGTTGCTGTTGGAGAAATTAATGAACAACTTGCATCTATTTATCAGATTGTGTTAGAAGCACAACTTAGAGGGGTTACTAGCATAAAGCCAGGTATTACGGGAATCGAAGCAGATGCTGCTACTAGAGATTATATTACAGAACAAGGTTATGGTAAGTACTTTGGACATTCAACTGGTCATGGATTAGGACTTGAGGTACATGAAGGTCCAGGACTTTCTTTTAAGTCAGAAAAGAAATTGGAGCCTGGAATGGTAGTAACAGTAGAACCGGGAATATATGTACCTTCAGTTGGTGGATGTAGAATCGAGGATGACATTGTGGTTACAGAAACAGGAAATGAAAGATTAACATTTGCAGCAAAAGAATTAATTCAGTTGTAACGGGAGGAATACTAGATGATTTCAGTTAATGATTTTAAGACAGGTTTGACTATTGAGGTGGATAATGGGATTTGGCAGGTGATCGAATTCCAACATGTAAAGCCAGGGAAGGGGGCAGCTTTTGTTCGTTCTAAACTACGTAATTTACGTAATGGAAGCATTCAAGAGAAGACTTTTCGTGCCGGTGAAAAAGTAGGGAAAGCACACATAGAAACGAAAAAAATGCAGTATTTATATGCTTCTGGAGATTCTCATGCCTTCATGGATACAAATACGTATGAACAAATCGAGCTCTCGTCAAGTCAAATTGAATATGAATTAAAATTTATGAAAGAGAACATGGAAGTATCTGTCATTACCTATGAAGGCGAAATCCTAGGAGTAGAACTTCCTAACAACGTAGAATTAGAGGTTACGGAAACAGAACCAGGAATTAAAGGTGACACTGCAAGTGGCGGATCGAAGCCAGCCACACTCGAAACTGGACATATTGTTCAAGTGCCATTTTTCATAAACCAGGGTGATGTCCTGATAATTAATACGTCTGATGGAAAGTATGTTTCTAGAGCCTAATATATCGACTTCACTTACATAACAGTCCTTTAAGGGCTGTTTTTTTAATAAGTTAAGAAAATATAAAATCAGTGCAATGACTGCGTTAAGCCAAGTAGTTATTTTAAAATGTTTGATGTATATTGGCAATGCTCCGACTAATTACTTCGCTTTCCGTGGGCACGGCCTCAACTAACTTTGCAAAGAAGAACACGTTGCAAAGTGGATTTTCGGCTCGCGCAATTCCCGCAGGA
>NZ_JAWDHA010000064.1:0-25403 GCF_034190895.1 Virgibacillus sp. M23
TGATGTCTTAGCTTGCTCCAGAAGTTTCCTTCTGGTTATTTTTAAGAAAAAACAGTTGCATGTTTTTCTCTTGACATACTGGTTGTTTTGTTCAGTTTTCAAAGAGCAAATTAGTTTGCTGCTTTTTCGACAGCAACTCTTTCATTATACCAGTTTGATCAACTCAAGTCAAGAACTTTTTTTACTTAACTTTTTCGCTGTTCAAATTGGCGACTTTATTAATATACCATGCAAAGCATTGAGTGTCAACACTTTTTTTATTCATTTTATGAATTGCATTGGCAGTTGCCTTGTGAAGCAACGTTATTAAATTTACCACGTTTGTAATATGAAATCAAGGGGTTTTGTAAAGAAAATAAGACAAAATATTAATTTGTACTCTTTATTAAATTCTAATATTTAAATAAGCCTATTTTAATTCGTTATCTATTATAAATAATGTACCCAATTCCAACTAAATAAAACGTGAATATCGTTTGAATTATGCTTTGTACAACGTAACCATTAAACGTTAATCTTCTATATATAGGGAGAAAAAACGCAAGCGACCGAATAGAAACGGAGCGAGTCAACGGAGATAAAGGAAGCACGGTGAGCTTGCGAGCCGATGATGATTTATCGTAAGGCGATTCGTAAAGTCACTTCGTTTCTGGGTGCGACAAATTATATACCTTCCTAAATCGAGTAGAGGGAGAAGCTAAGAACTTCTCGCCCCTCTTGCACCACCAGTACATACGGTTCCGTATACGGCGGTTCAATTTATATCTCCGTGTGTACTTTTAGATAACGGTCTAAGACAAAAGGAATACCTCTTTGCCCCACACTCGTTTCTCCTTTCCTTTCACGTGACGAAGAACACTTCTATTTTGACTATCCTCCTGAGATACGCTCATACTTTCATCATTAACACATTCAGAAGTCTATCCTTCGTGCATTTCATGGCGTCACTATAAATGGTTCAGCCCTTCATGATTTTTTTCATCACTACTATGGCGTCGACTGACTTCTCACGATAAACACCTTGCGCTTCTCTAGTGGTTGGTTGATGTGTACCTCCACAGTGGACTTTCACCACCTAGATAGTCGCCATGCCTGGCGCACTTATAAAAAAGCAGAGAAAGGGAATAATCCACTTTCTCTGCTAACCATCTATTTATTCCGCATTTGCGGGAACAATAACACATCCCGAATAGACGGGGAATTCGTTAATAACATTACTAAACGATCAATACCTATACCCAGACCACCCGTTGGTGGCATTCCGTATTCTAACGCTTCTAAGAAATCACTATCCATAAGATGGGCTTCGTCATTTCCTTCTGCACGTTCTTTCACCTGTGCTTCAAAACGTTCACGTTGATCAATTGGGTCATTTAGCTCACTAAATGCATTAGCATGTTCACGGCCAACAATAAACAACTCAAATCGATCGGTAAAACGACCATCCTCTTTATTTTTCTTAGCTAAAGGAGAAATGGCTACAGGGTGACCGTAAATAAACGTAGGCTGTATTAGTCCTTCTTCAACTTTTTGTTCAAAGAATTCATTAACTACATGCCCAAAAGTCATAGTATCCGTTATTTCAACTCCATGCTCCTTCGCTAATGCCCGAGCCTCTTCATCAGTCATATGCTTCCAGAAATCTACACCCGTCTTCTTCTTAACCGCGTCAACCATGTGTAGCCTTGTCCATTCTGGTTCTAGATTAATTTCATAATCTCCATACGCTACCGTTGTAGAACCAAGTACTTCTTTCGCAATATGAGCAACTAAATTTTCAGTAAGGGACATGATATCATGATAATCGGCATATGCTTCATAGAGCTCAATCATTGTAAATTCAGGGTTATGTCTAGTTGAAACACCCTCATTTCGGAAAACACGTCCAATTTCATAGACTTTTTCCAATCCACCCACAATTAGCCTTTTCAAATGAAGCTCAATAGCAATTCGCATATACAAAGGGATGTCTAATGCATTATGATGCGTTTCAAATGGACGAGCAGAAGCACCACCAGGAATACCATGTAACATCGGGGTCTCTACCTCTAAGAAACCTTGTCCATCTAAATATCTGCGCATCGCTTGAATTATTTTACTTCTTAACACAAACGTTTCTTTACTTTCCATATTCGTAATCAAGTCTAAATAACGTTGTCGATAACGCTGTTCAATATCTTTTAAGCCATGGTACTTCTCAGGTAATGGTCGTAATGATTTTGTTAATAGGTGAAACTCAGTTACTTTAACAGACAGCTCACCAACCTTAGTTTTGAACATTATCCCAGTAACCCCGATTATATCTCCCATATCACTTGACTTAAAAATCTCATAAGCTTCTTCGCCTATCTTATCTTTACGAACATATAACTGAATTTGACCACTAATGTCTTGAATGTGAGCAAAGCCTGCTTTTCCTTTTCCGCGTTTGGTCATCATTCTTCCGGCAATGGTCACCTTTTCTTCCTTTTCTTCCAACTCTTCCTTTGAATAACGATCATATAATTCTTTTAATTCGTTTGCTACATGAGTTCGTGTGAATTTCCCACCGAAAGGATCTATTCCTTGGTCTATAAACTGCTCGAGCTTTTCACGCCGAACTCGCATATGTTCATTTAATTCCTCTGTCACCTTTATCACTCCAGTCCTTATCTATTATGTAAGTATAGCTGATTTACATAAATCTTTCATGCCTCAAGCTTTCGCAATTAATGGTAAAAACCTACCAGAGGTTACTGACAGATTTTGAAATCCTTTGAATTTAGGAAACTCTATTTGCTTCCTCTTATTCATTCGATTAGCATATAAAATACTAGTAGATCTGCATGCGTTTCAGCTTTATTAACGTCGCCTTTCCTTACCATTTTCACGTAGACCCGATACTAGGCAGAATGCTTACGAATTACCTCCATAGCTACTTTTAACAATTAGTGCCAATGAGGCGTCCATTTTGGATCGCTCATCCCCCTACCTAATTTCTTCATTTTTTTCGTTTGGTAAGCCATCCAAGAATTTATTATCCTCTTGTGGTACTTCTTGTAATGTCAGCTCCTCCTTCGAAACGGATAATGTCTCAGCAACTTTATCTAGTAATTCCTCTGATAATTCCTTCGAGCCACGTTCTACACCACCAATTGCGGAAAGAGGAACGCCTAATGCTTTTGCAAAATCTATTTGAGTATATCCTTTTAATTTACGAAATGCTTTTATTCGTCTGCCGATTCGTTTTTTGTCCATATAGCTACACCCTTTATGTCATTTCCCGGAAGCTCTTCTATTAAATCAGCAACACGCTTTTCCTTTACTGGTATTACTATATCTGGTGCTATTTCATTTAATGGAATAAGCACGAATGCACGCTCATGCATTCGCGGGTGCGGAATAATTAATCGCTCCGTTTTATTATTTTCTTGATTATACAGCAAAATGTCAAGGTCTATTGTTCGCGGACCAAAACGAATCGTCCGTTCCCTTCCCAATTCACGCTCTAGTTGCTGACAATAATCCAGTAACTCTAATGATGCAAGTGTCGTTTTTATCTCAATTACCATGTTAAGAAAATCGGCTTGATCCGTATACCCTACTGGAACTGTTTGATAAATGGATGATTGATTTATTATTGATATGTCTGGATGCTTACTTAGTTCATATAAACAGCTTTCTAAATATTGAATTCTTGGTTCAATATTGGTTCCTAATGCAAGATATGCCTTATTCATTTCGTCGTTTTCTCCCTATGTATTTCCACCGCAACAGAGTGATAGTGACCCGCTATTGGTGGATCTGGTTTAATAACTTTAATCGTACAAGCTTCCAGTAAATCGAAGGAGGTTAAGAGCTTATTGGCTATGCTTTCGGCAACTGCTTCGATTAGATTCTTGGCTTCGCCTTCGACTACTTCCTTTATATACGCATAGGCTTGTCCATAATGTATGGACTGATACATATTATCACTACTTCCGGCTTTAGATAAGTCTAAAAACAAAGTAGCATCTACGTGAAAACGCTGGCCAAGTTTGTTTTCCTCAGGAAGTAAACCATGGAAACCGTAAAATTGTAAGTTATTTAAATATATTTTATCCATGTGTCAACCTCTTTTCACGCGCAGCATTGCATCCATCATCTGCGCAAGCTCTATATTTGTTTTCACATCATGAACACGCACCATATTGGCACCCTTCATAATTCCTAAGCAAGTAGTTGCACCTGTTCCTACGTCTCTTTCTTCAGGTGGTACGTTTAGGATATTCCCAATAAACCTTTTTCTTGAAGTTGCCAATAGTAGCGGATAGCCTAATTCTTGGAATACCTCCAACTGATTCAGCACGAGCAAATTGTCTTCAGCTGTTTTAGCAAATCCAATACCTGGATCAATGATAATATTATGGTCCAACACGCCAGCTTGTAATGCTATATCTATACTTTCTTGTATATCATTCAACATGTCCTCAATGATATTGTTATAATCTAAATCCGTTCGATTATGCATGAGAATGATAGGTACTTGATACTCACTTGCAACTTGAGCAATCGCCGGTTCTTTTTTTGCACCCCATACATCATTAATAATATCTGCACCAGCTTCAATTGCAGCTTTTGCTGTCTCAGCTTTATATGTATCAATGGATATCGGTATTTTTATTTTCTCTTTCACAGCCTTAATAATGGGAACTACGCGTTTAATTTCCTCCTCTTGAGAAACTGGTTCATGATTTGGCCGAGTAGATTCTCCACCAATATCAATAATATCCGCTCCTTGCTCCTCCATTTTCACAGCGTGTTCTACTGCTTTGTTAATTGTGTTGAAGCTTCCTCCATCAGAAAAGGAATCTGGAGTAACATTTAATATCCCCATTATATGTGTACGTTCATTTAGATCGTAGGTTTTCACTTTTGTAATTAGTTTCATACTGCCCCGTACCTTCTTTCCTGACATTTTCTCCCTTAATCGTATCACAGAACAAGCAAGCAGGCGACCCACTATAAACAAGAACAAAAGCACCCGATTAGAAATGTAGCGACTGGAGCGAGTCAACGAAGATAAAGGAATCACGGTGTGCTTGCGAGCTGATGTTGAATTATCGTAGGTTCATTCATGAACTCGCCTCGTTTCTAGGCGTTGGAGCTGGACGCAGCTCAACACTCTTTTATAATTTCCTAAACAATGAAAAAGCCAGTATCAAATATTAGATACTGGCGAAGGACAATCGCATTAATTATTCTTCTTCAAATTGATAAAGCGGAGTCGATAAATACCTTTCTCCATTATCTGGGAAAATAGCAAGAACCTTTTTCCCTTTCCCTAGTTTCTTCGCCACCTGCTTCGCAGCTGCAACAGCAGCTCCTGCAGAAATGCCACCAAGAATTCCGTTGGTAGTAGCTACTTCTCTAGAAGTTGCAAAGGCTTCTTCATTCTCGATGCGTAAAATTTCATCGTAGATGTCTGTATCTAATATTTTTGGTACGAAACCAGCACCAATTCCTTGAATTTTATGAGGTCCAGGAGTAGCCCCCGATAGCACAGCAGAAGCAGAAGGTTCTACCGCATAAATCTTTATTCCCTCAAAGTTTTCTTTCAAAACTTTTCCAGCTCCTGTTATGGTTCCTCCTGTACCAATCCCTGAGACGAATGCATCTAGGCCATCACCCATTTGCTCTACAATTTCTCTACCTGTCGTCCTTGCATGGACTTCCGGATTTGCTTCATTATTGAATTGCTGTGGCATAAAATAACCATTCTCTTTTTGTAATGCTTCCGCTTTATTAATAGCGCCTTTCATCCCCTCAGCTCCAGGAGTTAACACAAGTTTTGCACCATAGGCGCGTAAAAGATTGCGGCGCTCTTGACTCATCGTGTCAGGCATTACAAGCACAGCCTTATACCCCTTTGCTGCAGCTACCATCGCTAAACCGATACCTGTATTACCGCTAGTCGGTTCAATAATGGTATCTCCTGCTTCCAATTCTCCAGACTTTTCAGCCGCCTCGATCATTGCTAAGGCAATACGATCCTTAACAGAGCTACCTGGGTTCATAAATTCAAGCTTCACATAGATGTCAGCACTGTCAGCGTCTGTCACATTATTTAATTTTACTATTGGTGTTCCACCAATAAGTTCAGCTATATTATTAGCTACCTTCACTACATTCCCTCCTAATTCCTAGTTATTTTGTATGATTAATTATAATGTACGTTTTACCCAGCTAAATGTCAACTAATACGGAATATTTAGGCATTCGTCTACTTATTTTGTCCATCGACTATTGTTACGTGCTATTCTTCTCCATATAACCAATCAATCTCCATCTCTTCCCATAGTGGAGTGGCATCTAACGACTGGTTTTGTTTATGTAATGCTAATTCACTCTTTATATACGGTTTCATCTCTTCATACGTAAATGTAATAGATGGTAGCTTGCGATGAAGATAAAGAATTACCACACCATCATCAGCTACAAATGGTTTACTATAAGAATGCTCTTCTATATTCTCAGCAACTTCTGCATAGCCATTAGGAAAGAATTGACTAGTTGTATAAATAAAGCCAAGATATCCACCTTCTGCTTTAGAGGATTCATCAATTGAATATTCTCGAGCTAATAGCTTGAATGAGGCACCTGATTCCAATTCTTGATAAACTTTATTTGCTGTTTCCATATTATCTACTACGATATGTGAAATTTGCATAGAAGATGTAAAGTTATATTGATCACCATATGTATTATAATGATTCTTTATTTCTTGCTCTGGAAT
The DNA here is from genome assembly GCF_034190895.1 of Virgibacillus sp. M23. Taxonomy (NCBI): domain Bacteria; kingdom Bacillati; phylum Bacillota; class Bacilli; order Caryophanales; family Bacillaceae; genus Virgibacillus; species Virgibacillus sp. M23. Next base: position 6,755 of record NZ_JAWDHA010000064.1, read on the forward strand.
AGGTGTCCCCTCTGTTAAAAGCATTTCCAATTGATACCTGTATGTAATATCTTCTTCCCATTGCTTCTCTAACTTTTCATAAGTTGACGCTGAAGTCACACCCTGCATCGTAGTTAACATAGCTATTTCTCTAGCTATAACCTTATCACTAATTTTTAGTCCTTTGTCCGCTGCTAATTGTTGTACAACTGCTTGATCTATCATTGATCGTAAATGCTTTTTTCCATAGTTGTTTCGAAGCGAGTCACTCCATTGAGCGAAGCTGATGTCATCATTTCCAATGATTGCCACCTCATCATTACTACTCAACTTCCTTCCATCGCCAACATTAACCCCTTCATTACGCCAAATTAATAAAGTAGCAATATTCGTTATTAAAAGTATTATAATGACACCTAGCAATAGATTTTTCGACATGGATACTAGCTCCCCCTGTACGCTGAACAAGGTATTATTCAACACTTGTTAACTTAACGAACTACTTTCTCAGTTTTACAAATCTACAAATGAGCTGTCTCCAACATCAATCAAAAGGATTTTAGCACATTCAATTCGACACAATGAGACAGCCTCTTCAAAATACTACCCTTTTAAAGCTTCTAACTCTTCCTCCGTAAACTGATATGTTTGATTACAGAAATGGCAACTTGCCTCTGCCCCATGATCTTCATCAATCATATTTTGAATTTCTTTATCACCCAACCCTTTTATTGCTCGCTCAAGTCGTTCTTTTGAACATTTGCAGCGAAATTCCATAGGGACGGTTTCATGAATTTTTACTTGATTCTCTCCAAATAACCGATGCAGAATTTGTTCAGGTGTATTTCCTTCACGAATCAATGTAGAAATCGGTGGCAATTCTTGAATTTTCTCCTCTAACTGACTAATCACTTCTTCACTAGCACCAGGCATAACCTGTACTATGAACCCCCCTGCAGCTAGAATACTATGATCTGGATTCACCAATACACCAGCACCAACAGCTGAAGGAACTTGCTCAGAATTAGCAAAATAATACGTAAAATCTTCGCTAATTTCCCCGGAAATAATCGGAACCTCTCCCGTGAAAAAATCTTTTAATCCTAAATCTTTAATCACGCTTATATTACCTTCAGTACCAACAGCTCTTGCCACATCTAATTTTCCATTTGCATTTAATTCAAAATCAACATGTGGATTTACCACATATCCTCGAACCTCACCCTTTGCATTCGCATCTGCAATAATACCTCCTAAGGGGCCATCTCCCATTACCTTTGTCGTAATGGAGTCCTCTCCTTTCAGCATAGCTCCCATCATACCTGCAATCGTTATCGTTCTACCAAGAGCAGCAGATGCTGTTGCCCATGAATCGTGTCTTCTTCTTGCCTCTTCTACCGTATCTGTAGAAGTTGTCGCGTAAGCACGAACCATTCCATTATATGCTGTAGCTTTAATTATAAAGTCCTTCATGTTGTAAAACTCCTTTCTAATTAACCTTATTCTTATAATTGCTTATTTTTATGATAAATGAGATAAAGCCCCTTTAACGTTAGATATGGATCTACATGCTGTATAGTCTGGGATTCATGAGCAATTAACGAAGCCAAGCCGCCAGTAGCAACTACTTTTGCATTCACACCCATTTCCGCTTCAATTCGTCTGACAATGCCATCAACTTGTCCAACATAGCCGTAGAATACACCCGATTGCATTGCCTCAACCGTGGACGAACCAACAACATGATCAGGGGCTTGAATTTCAATTTTCGGTAACTTAGAAGCCTTACTATACAGTGCTTCCATCGATATATTTATACCAGGAGATATGACACCACCATGATATTCTTGTTGATCATTGATATAGCAAAACGTAGTTGCCGTCCCAAAATCAATTATTATTAATGGTGCACCATATGTTTCGATTGCGCCTACTGCATTTACTATACGATCTGCTCCAATTTCTCTAGGGTTAGGATAACGCATCTTTAGAAAGGAATGAACCGACTCCTTCCCAATTATCATAGGCTCCAGATGAAAATAGTCTTTACACATTTTCTCCAAAGCAAACATAATGGGTGGAACAACAGATGAAATGATAATACCCTTCATATCCGAAAGTGTAATTCCTTTATGGTCAAACAACGATTTGACAAGCATGCCGAACTCATCCTCTGTTTTATAACGATCCGTTTTTATCCGCCATTGGTGCTTTAATTGATCTCCTTCAAATACACCTAATACTGTGTTAGTGTTACCCACATCAAGTACAAACAACATGCTTTCCCATACCTTTCTCTACGACAAAATTTACAATTAGTCTGCAACATAATTTCATTTTTTAATATACCATACATAGTTATGAATATATAACAAACAGACTATAAACTTTATGGCAATAAGCTCTTAGGAAGGAATGAGCTTGGAAATATACGAATACTTATAGGAGTATAATTACCGCAACACGCATGAAATATGTTCGCATTCCGTGGAACGGTCTCAGCTACCTTGGCAAAGAAATACACGTGGCCAAGTGAAGCTTTGGAATCATGCTGTTCCCGCAAAATAAGAGAGGATTCGTCTGTTATAAATCGCTCGCAGGAAAAGCGCTCTTCTTTTTCAAGGAGTCTCGCATATTTCAGCTACTAGTTTAATCAAAAAACGAACTATAATTAATTTCAACTAATTATAGTTCGTTTCTATTGTTTATTATTTACTTTTATCTCAAACTCTAGATATTCATTTCTATTTATAGTTATTTGTAATGACGTTATTTTTTGTTATCCGTTTCATCATTTGATGATGGCTTATTATCGGTAGTAATTTCATCTGTTGAAGTAGGCTTGTTATCTGTTGTAATTCCATCTTTGTCTAAGTTCTTGTCTACTTTTGCTTTTGCCTCTTCAAACGTTTCTGGAGTATCTTCTTTATCATTAGATTGGATATTTACTTTAACCGATTCATCATCTTTTTCTGTGTCTTCAATCGGATCAGGTTCAGGTAGTTTTCCATCTTCAAACAGTGATTTTATTTGTTTAGCATCTAGCGTTTCTACTTCAAGCAATGTTTGGGCAATAAGCTCTAGCTTATCCTTATGCTCAGTAAGAATCTTCTTCGCACGATCATAACAATAATTTATAAAGTTCTGCATCTCTTGATCAATTTCATGAGCAATCGCATCACTGTAGTTTTGTTCATTGTTCAGATCACGACCAAGGAATACTTCACCACCACCATTTGTAAACTGCAATGGCCCAATTTTATCACTCATTCCATACTCCGTAATCATTTTACGTGCAATTCCTGTAGCACGTTGAAAGTCATTGTGTGCTCCAGTACTTACCTCTCCGAACATAATTTCTTCCGCAACTCGACCACCTAATAACCCAGTAATTTTATCAAATAATTCCGGTTTGGTCATAAAGTATCGGTCTTCTCTCGGTAACATTACAGCATATCCACCAGCTTGACCACGTGGTACAATGGTAACCTTATGAACCATATCTGCATCATCTAGAACCATACCAATCACCGTGTGTCCACTTTCATGGTGAGCTACAATATTGCGTTCTTTCTTAGAAATAACTCTACTTTTCTTAGCCGGACCAGCAATGACACGATCAATAGCTTCATCAACATCCAGCATATTTATCGTTTTTCGATCCTGTCTAGCAGCTACTAGTGCTGCTTCATTTAGTAAATTCTCTAAGTCTGCACCAGAGAAGCCTGGTGTACGCATAGCTATCGTTTGCAGATCTACATTATCAGCCAATGGTTTATTTCTTGCATGAACCTGTAATACCTCTTCACGTCCTTTAACGTCTGGACGATCAACTGTAATTTGACGGTCAAAACGTCCCGGACGAAGCAGAGCAGGGTCTAGAATATCTGCACGGTTTGTTGCTGCAATGATAATAATTCCTTCATTGACACCAAAACCATCCATTTCAACTAAAAGCTGGTTCAACGTTTGTTCACGTTCATCATGTCCACCGCCAAGTCCAGCTCCACGTTGTCTACCTACTGCATCAATTTCATCTATAAATATAATACAAGGCGCATTCTTTTTCGCATTTTCAAATAAATCACGTACACGGGACGCACCAACACCAACAAACATCTCCACAAAGTCAGAACCACTAATAGAGAAGAATGGTGTACCTGCTTCACCCGCTACAGCACGAGCAAGTAGCGTTTTACCAGTTCCCGGAGGTCCTACTAAAAGTACCCCTTTAGGGATTCTTGCACCAACGGCTGAGAACTTACGTGGATCTTTCAAAAATTCCACTACCTCAACAAGCTCTTGCTTTTCCTCATCTGCTCCTGCTACATCTTTAAAACGGACTTTTTTCTTGTCTTCACTGTACATTTTCGCCTTACTTTTACCAAAGTTCATGACTCGGCCACCGCCGCCGCCACCTTGGGCTTGACTAAGTATAAACAGGAAGAACAGTCCGATGATCAAGAACGGAATCATTGTTGTTAAGAATGTTACCCACGCGCTTGGTTGTTCTTCTTCTTCTACGTTAAGCACACTTTGATCGTTTGCTTGCTCTGTAATTGACGCTATAATGTCCGTATTATCAGGAACTTGAGCAATAAATTTTTTATCCTCATCATTTAAAGTCCCTTCAAAACGAATAATTCCATTTGCTGGTTGCATCGTCATTTCTTGTATTTCGCCATTATTTAAAGCATCCATAAACTGCTTTACATTATATTGTTTTGCTTCTTCATTTTGTCCATTGAATACCCCAATGACTCCTATAATAACGAAGAATATAAGTATCCAAAAGAACACATTCCGAAATATCCGGTTCATTACTTACCTCCTCCCAAGCGGGGAAAAACTATATAACATCGTATCATATAAAAAAGTTGAAATACAACTAATTTCACTTGAAAAATCAGCATTTTATTTCCAAGGTTTATTTCATTCTTCCACTTGATTATTTTTATTATTCGCCACCATAAATCTCTGGTTTCAAAACACCTACATATGGCAAATTTCTATATTTTTCTTGATAATCTAATCCATAGCCAACAACAAATTCATTAGGTACTTCGAACCCAACTATATCCGCTTTAATTGCAGCTGTTCTTCCAGATGGCTTATCTAGTAATGTGACAATTTTAATTGATTTTGCCTTCCTATACTTAAACAGGTCTACCAAGTAGCTTAGAGTTAATCCACTATCAATGATATCTTCTATTATGAGCAAATCGCGACCTTCAACTTTAGTATCTAGATCTTTTACGATTTTCACTTCCCCAGAAGAGCGCATCTCTCCTCCATAGCTAGAAACATCCATGAAGTCCATTTCCAAATGGGTATGCATATGTCGTAGAATATCAGACATGAATGGCATTGCACCCTTTAGAACTCCAATTGCAAGCGGAAATCTCCCATCATATTCCTCGGTTAATTGTTGTCCTAGCTCTTTACACTTGCTTGCGATTTCCTCCTCCGATATTAGTACCTCTTGAATATCATTATGCATATTCTGCTCCTCCTACATGTTGCCTTTTTCATAATTTAATTGTATAAATGCGGCATTATCTGCCTGTTTCTCAAGTAGTCCCTTTTTTAAACCAACCAACCATAGGATTTCTCCATTATTATCTGTGATAATTGGCCAAGTGCCCCGTTCAGATCGAGGTATTTTTGCATCAATAAAAATATCCTTCACCTTTTTACTTCCCTGTAGCCCTTTCCAGCGCATTTTATCTCCGTGCTTTCTGGTACGTATATGTAACGGAAGAGCCGCCTGCCCGCTTTGTAAAATAAAGGTCTGTTCTGACTGCTCTTGATATTCATCCACGTATTCAGTAGTGAATACTGATCCATCAGGTAAAACAGTTTTGCCTGGGATCTTTAATAACATATGATATGAATCTGTATGGAGGTCATCCTGGAAGTGACACTTTAGCTGGTTATATGCCTTCTCTACTTTTAAGCCAGAGGGAAAATCTAGTTGCGCATTACCTGTTTTTCGATGCAATAATGCAAAAAATTGCTCCTCGTGGACATAGGATAAGTCCTTAGGTAAATCAGTATACAGATAGTTTAATATTAGATGAAAGGCCCGTCTTTGTAAAGCAAATGCGTACGTTTTAAACAGCTTAATTTCAAATGAAACCTGGCATCTTTCCTTATCAAACATCACAATTGTATCGACCATTTCTTGTGCTTGTCTATTTAAATACGCTTGATCGGCCTCTAACGTTTCACTAAGATGCTGTATGGTAGTATGTATATTACTATTTTTCTCTTTTATTAATGGAAGTACGTGTTTTCGGAAATAATTCCTTGTATAGGTTGTCTCATGATTCGAAGGGTCAAGCCTCGGTTTAATATGATGCACTTCACAATAATTCCATATTTGTTCTTTCGTTACGCAGAGAAAAGGTCGAACAATAGCACCCGTAGCAAAATCCCGCTTAACAGGAATACCTGCTAATGCTTGTGAATCTGCTGAACGTACCATACGCATGAGCATCGTTTCTGCCTGATCGTCACCATGATGGCCGAGCATTAGCAAATCGGCATTATATAATTCCATTTGCTCTTCAAAGAACTTATATCGTAATTTTCTTGCCGCTAGTTGTGTTCCTAGTTTGTGCTTCTTTTTATAGGACGGTACATCAACAGAGGTTCCTACAAATTCGATATCCCACGTTTTACAAAATCGCTTAACATATCGAAGATCCTCAAGGGATGCTTCCCCTCTCAGTTGGTGATCGACAGTTACGGCGATTATACGTATTTCCCATTCCTGCCTTATCGAATGGAGGTAATGGAGAAGTGCTAACGAATCTGGTCCCCCTGATACACCTACTAGGACTGTTGCCTGCTTTGTTAACAAGTGATGTTTTTTTATAAAATGAGTAATCATCGTTTTCATTATGTCCATCTCCAACACAACATTTCTACTTTTATCCTATCACAACTAGGATCACTGAAAAAGCAAAGAAATTAAATAGTAGGCTCCCGCTAGAATAGAAATACCTCCGGCCTCTAGCAAAAAGGGAGCTTCTTTTTCTTGTTGGATTTGCTTCCTAGTTTTTTGCTTTTTTTTCTGCGTATCATGAATTACCTGTAACATCTCTCTTTTCATTTGTGAACTAGAAGCATATTTACCTGCTAGTGCCTTCTTTAAGACATTCCGATATGGGCGTAGTCCTCTTGCTTCATCCAGCTTGCGAAATAGAAGCTTCTCCGGTTGAGAACCTTTGACAAAACGTTTTGGATAATAGACATGAATGAATGCCATCGTAAAAGCAAATAAATCATAACTTGGTTCTGCTCTTCTTGATCCCATTTCCCAATAACCACGATCATAAAACTCGGTATACTCTTTGATCGCTCTTCCTGTTTGTGTTGTTCCTCCAACATCTACCCAACGCACACGTGGCGGAGAGGAGACGATTAATAGGTTATCTAATTTTAAATCGCCGAAAACCCATCCTTGTTGATGAAGCTGTTCGAGATCCTCCAACAGCTGTACCATGAAAACCCCGGCCCATTCCTTACCATGGCGATGGATATAGGAGGCCATCGATTCACCTTGCAAATATTCCATTACATAGAATGAATATTTAGTACCTATTGGAGCCGTCCAATCGTCTACATCCAATAAAGAAGGTCCAAGACGATTTCCTTGGACCTTACCGAGTGACCGGAGCACATTAACCTCAACCGTCATGGAAGAACGTTTATCACTAATTTTCAATGCAGCTAATTTGCCGTTTGCTTCACACAGGTATACAGAACCAATGGCTCCAGCGCCAAGCTTTCTTTTGATAACATACGTTTGTTTATGCCACTTCCCCTGGATATGCATTCCAGAGTGGATATCACTATTAAGCTTCTTCCATTCCTGGTTCATCTTCATCTCTAAAGCTCCTTAGTAAGCTTTTCTTACCAAACTGATACATTGCTTCTCGAATAGCAGGACCTGTAGGAGTAATGCCACCACTTGTTAGTTTTGGAAAAATGGTAGAGATAGAATCTAAAGCAGGTGACCAATCAAATACCTTTTGTATATCTTTTCGTTTTCCAGGAAAACTAAAAATTGCAAAGCGATTACGACCAATACGTGCGTTTAAACTAATAGATAGATCAATTAATGCTTCTTTAACGGTTGGAAGCTTATCATGCATACTTGCACTCGTATCAACTAATACTAATACTTCCAGATCACACGTCTCCCCCATATCTTCTACTACTTCCATTATTTCTCCGCGCTTTTCCGGCTCAAGATCCTCTAGTGACTGATCCTGTCCTAAAATCTGCTGTAATTCTTTATTTACAAAACCCTGCAGTGTTTGGGTCATCGCTTGTTTAGTCACCGTTTGTACTGTCTGAGATAATGCTTGTTTATAGACAAGCTGGCTAACACCACCACCTGATAATGCAATGTCTTCAACTTCTTTTAAACCTTCGGGTTGTTCGCTCTGTTCATCCTCTAATATTCCAATTACATTTACAGTGATTCCTTGTTGATAAGCCAAAGAAGCTGTAGCCGAAGGATCTTCTCCTTTGTTTGAGCATCCATCTGTAATTAACAAGATTTGCTTCAGTGTACCTTTTCTCAACGTCATCTACCTCCCAACTATTAATACCATCTTCACCACTTTTTATGTGATCTATACATGGTCTAGTTAGGATGGAAGGTAAATACGTACTATATCCTTCACTGAGCTTGATCATGATAAATTGGTACAGAAGTCCATTTAGGTATATTCTTCATTACTTTAGCAACTACCACGGTCATATCATCCTCAATTTCTCCCGACCTAGTGCGAATAACTTCTTCTAAAACTAAATCAGCAATTTCCTGAGGATCGTCGGTCTTCATTTCTCTTATTTTTCGTTTTAACCATACATCCGTATTTTCCACGTGCTTTGGCCCATCAAAAATACCATCACTCATCATAATCAATAAATCTTCCGACATTAACTGTTCACTAACAATATCTACATCAAACTCCTGAATAATCCCCATAGGGAGATTACTAGCTTCCACTTTAATTAATTGATCTCCCCGTTTAATAAAGCTAGGTGTTGAGCCTATTTTTAAAAAGCGAACGAAAGCATTGTGTAAGTCAATTACCGCCAAATCGAGTGTAGCAAACATCTCATCTGTAGATCGTAGCGATAAAATTGAGTTGATCGATTTAATCGCTACTTTTTCTGGTATTCCAGTCTGTAAAATTTGTTGAAGCAACCTTAATGTCTCAACGCTCTCCTCCTGAGCCCTTAAACCATTGCCCATACCATCACTAATAGCCATAGCGTATTTCCCTGCACCAAGCTCTATGGTTGTATAACTATCTCCAGATACAAGCCCTCCACCTTTCGCAGCATTAGCAGCACCTGTCTCAACGACAAATTCTCTTGCTGAACCAAACGCTAAATAACTATACCCATTTGGAAATGGGGCAATTTCTTCCTGTTTCACAACAACAATCTCTTTCAAAATATCAGACAATACAGGTGCAATCAGTTTAGAACCTTCACCATGATATTCATAAAAGGTTAATGTCATTTCAATATCTACGTTTCCTTTATCTAAGCGATAAATTTCTAGCTTTTCCAGTTCAATCCCCATTTGCTTCAACGCATGTACAATCTGCATTTCTTGTTGTTCATGATGCTGCCGTTCCTTTAATATTTCCTTTGCGAAATCCTCCATCACCTCCGAAACTCCTTGCAATTGATCAGCTACAAGTTTTTTACTTTCTAATACTTGTTGTTTTAATTTTTGATTGGCTTCAAAGTAAGACATCTCCTCCTTCATTACATCAACAACTTTTTGAGGCTTCACACAATAATTTTCAAACTCACGTGCTGTTTTCCTGCTTGGTTTTCCGTTTTCCCCCATATCTTCTTTCATTTGTTCCATTAATGTATATGTTTTATCAAATTGTTTTTGCCAACACCTTTCCTTCATAAAGCAATTTTGACAGGTTTTCTCCGTTACTTGACTTAAAAAGTAATCGGTTTCTCTTCTTGACTCTTGATCATCTTCGCTCGGACCATCTGTGATGGTAAAGCTCTTAGACAAAGCTTGAAAAACATCTGAAAATTGTTCAACACGTTTAGCGGTTACATTTCGCACCTTTTGTAAATATTGTTCCTGTTCATTCGTATATTCTTCTGTTCCAGGTATGAACCTTGAAAGTTTTCTAAACCAGCTAGCAGGTGTAAGCAAGAAGATTAAAATAGCAATGGATGACTCGATGATCGATGGGACTAACTGGTTCGCATCGCCGTAGATTCCAATTAAAAACGTTCCAACAAATAGGCCAACAGCAACGCCTGGTTTCCTACCTTCTTTTAATAGTCCTCCTAAGAGACCTGAAAAAGCGAGTAAGCTCATTTGATAAAGGTTTGCTACATTTGCTAGAGACAAGATGAGTCCAGCAACCACGCCGACTGTTGAGCCAATCGCGGCCCCACCGACATATGCTAAAATGAGCACAAAATAGCGAGAGAATATCTGCTCGAAGGAAGCCCCATAAAACTCCCAGCCAATCGTACCAGTAAGTATAGAGGCAATGAGTATGATCATACATACGATCTCTTCATTCTTTAATGCGGGGTTATATCTTTTTGGTGATAATAATGGAATGCTCTGCATAAAAATTAATACTAATACGGTTCCTAATACTCCTTCTACGAAAACCAGCATCCAGTCATAAGCAGATAGCTGTTGACTAATGGAATACTGAAATAACCTTGTTGCTATCGTAGATAAAAATACAAATAACGGGATAAGCATCTGTTGATTCTTCGCCTGCTTAAATAAACCACCCATAAAGACAAAAACCAGTATGGCCAGAGCGATAAAGATACTATGATTTACAGAATAGCTTAAAGCACCCAATAGCACAGCAAGTATGGTTTTTAATGTTTTTTCCTTATGGACAAGCCAAATTGTAGCTAAAAAAGCAACTGCAAAAGGAGAGACAACGGATAGAATCACAGCTCGTCCCAATAAAAAACCGATCATATAAAAAAGCCATCCTCTTTCCAGCAATACCCCTTTCATCTTTGCATATAGCCGGTTTCGGAGCTTGTCCATTTGTTTTGATCTTTCTGCTCCCAATACTTTCGGTTCCATTCTTGAAATTGAATCCATCATAACTACCACTCCCTCTTTGTGCATATCATTAAATCACAATATGCCTTCTATTTTTGTCAAAACAAGAGAGCGTTTCATAAGAATCGTTCGACGACTTTCTATTCTTCAAACAGGTTTCAACACGAACACGCGTGTGGAAGGATTAAAACAGCACAAAAACGAATGCCAGTAGGTATTGAATCGTCCATTACTTTATCCAGCAAGTGAAGGCATTTTCACCTATTGCCTTATGTAAAAAGTTTTGGCGAATTCTGAACCTTTCTAACTAAACATCCTCTATTTATCGAAAAATAAAGCAGTTTTCGAGTTTTATTACATAGTTGGTGATCGTTACGATATAGATTACGTAGGAAAATCGTGGTCAGACTGGAATTTAATTAAAGCATTGAGAAATGAATGGCCTATTATTTCTGGGTGGACCATAATACGCTTTAGCACCTAGAATACAATATGCTTGTAAACGATGGAATATAGAGAGTTATTGCATTTCATACAGTTAGACTCTATTTTCATTTAACCGAACTGCAACTTGAAATAAAGTCTAACTGAATTTACTTGATAGATTAACGCACTTAATAATTATAGAAAAACGATATTGCTTTAGTTACATATTACTTAATGAACCAAATAAAATCATTATAGCTAGAATAAAAACTACCGATATAGAGCTGATAAATAAACGTCTTTCCCTTACGATCTTGAATACACCTTTATAAAAAGAATCTATCATTAAAATTAAAACAAAGACAACAGGATAAGCCATTATAAATGTTAATCCCTTATTCATCGTTGGACTGAAATCTAAATTATTTACACTCAACACAGCTACTAGGATAAAAACAAATAAAATAAGGGTTCCTATCATTAAAGTATGGAAGGGGTTGTTCCATATTCCTTTTTCAAATAGGGAAGGATACTTTTTAATAATTAAGCTTAAAATGACATATATTGTCATTGTTACAATCAAAGTTGCTATAACAAAAAACAAACTATTTATATAGTTATTTTCTACATCTAGCTTATAATCAATAGTTAGAAATAAGATAGGAAGAAAAGCAAGTACAATTAAAATTATTAGTCTATTCCTTATTTCTTTCTTCAACGTAGTGTTACCTCATTTCTCCGTTCAGTTTAATAATGGAAAAAGGCTGGGGCAAAACACAACTTCTTTACTCAAAACACGAATAATCATGTTATCAATAGGAGTATCATCGCCGCACCGTGAAGATATACGCTCTTTCCGTGGGCACGGCCTAAGCTAACTTGGTAAAGAAAAACACGTTACCAAGTGGATCTTCGGACTCGTGTTGTTCCCGCCGGAGTCTCGCTTATTTCAGGTGCTAAATGAATGATTCTAACCAAAAAACGAAAAGATAATTGACTTCGACTAAACATTGTTCGTTTTTTATTGTTTCTTCATTAGTTTTGTCTCAGCCTCATCCTTTCCTATATCGTACAATGCTTTTTCATTTTATCATAACGGAGATAGTTATTTGTAAAAAAACAAGCTTATTAAATATTAAAGTACCGTATTCTTTACTATTTGTATTCTCTATTGTGTAAGTCGATTTGGGCAGGGCTCTTAATTAAATTACTTATATTGCCTGTGATTCTTTCAATTTTCTTATAAGAAAGCTATTGACAGAGTCTTAAACCTGCTGTATTATATTTTCTGTTGGCTTATTTGGCGGTGTAGCTCAGCTGGCGAGAGCGTACGGTTCATACCCGTGAGGTCGGGGGTTCGATCCCCTCCGCCGCCATTATTTAGTAAAACCTGTTGCATAAGCAAAGCAGCAGGTTTTTTTGTTATATCGGTCTACCTTATAAAATCAGAACAAAAGCGTAAGCGTCCGATTAGAAACGTAGCGACTGGAGCGAGTCAACAAAGATAAAGGAATCACGGTGAGCTTGCGAGCCGATGACGACTTAGATTAGGGCAATTCGTGAAGTCGCCCTCGTTTCTGGGCGCTGGAGCTGCTGCAACTCAACACGCCCATATGGATCCACATGGGCAAATTTTATATTTTCCGGTATTTTCCTAAACAATTAAAAAGAGAGGTTGGAACATAAAAGTTCCAACCTCTCTTTTTGTCGTATTTATATATAGAGCATTATTGTATAGACAGCAACTGCTATCCTCTCTTAGCACCTCGACCCCCGCGTTTGGATTCCGTGTGCTTCTTCAAAGAGGCAAGACGGTCCTCAGAATCCTTAAGGAAGCGATTCATTTTTGACTCAAAAGACTCCGTCCGTTCACGGTTATCTCGCTGACGTTTTGGTTTATCTATTGCTTTTTTTATAGACAAGCCAATCTTCCCGTCCTTCTCGACATTAATAACTTTCACCTTCACTTCATCTCCAACAGAAAGGTGATCGTTAATGTCTTTCACATAGTTGTCAGCAACCTCACTAATGTGAACAAGCCCAGTAGTACCTTGTTCAAGCTCTACAAAGGCCCCGAAATTAGTGATACCAGTTACCTTTCCTTGCAGCTTGCTGCCTACTTCAATTGACATAAAAAAAATGCTCCTCCTTAGAATTTTTAAGAAACTAATATATGATCACAATGATGCACCATTAGCTTACTACTATATTATAGCCAAGCAGACAAAAGTGTGTCAATATGATGGCTTCTCATCGGGAAGTTTGAAAATTAATTCGCCCTCTTTAGAGAAGAAATAATTTGTTCTAGCGATTTGCAATACATAATCCTCATCATTTAAAAGCTCTACTTCCTCTTGCAAATTGGCTTCTTGCTTTTCTAAGCTTGTCAATTCCTTTTGTAAGGCTTGATATTCTTCCGTCTTTTCTGCATGAAGTACACGTTGTTTAAAATGGTACGTCGCCATGGTCCCTATTGCTATTACTGCAATCAGAGAAAATAACACAAGCCGGCGAATTAGCCGCTTCTTCTTCCGTCTCTGCCTTTCTATGTAAGCATCATATTGCTGCATATAATTAGAATCTAATCTCGTTACTGTTTGTTTGTCTGAAGCCAAAGCTCGTTACCTCCTCTTAAACCTAACATACTTCACTACTTTTATACATATATTCTTCATTTTACTATAAAATCCTGCTATTTTAAAAAGAAATAATTGAACTTTTTTAGGCAATAGTCCGTATATAGCTTGAATTATCCACTTAATTGGCGTAATGATTACAGTTAAAATAAAAAGAAGAATCGTACCAACAACTTTACATAGCCAAACAATAAAGGTATATATAAGTTTCACGATCCACGTAATTGGAGATATGATAAGAGCTTGTACTATATTTTCAAAAAATCGATAAACTGCCGCAATAATACGAATGATCTGCTCCAGTACTTTTCTATATACGTTTGCAGCAGCAACCTGATAAAAGGCAAACCCCAATAAACAAGCAGCAAATATATAGAACCTTAGTTCACCACCATTTACCCGGAATAAAACATAAAATAATAGCATTGTCTGCATTAACCAAAAGCAAATTTCCATAACATAAGTCATGATTTTTCTATTTTTCCAATATGGTGTAAATCGACGAAATGTATCCTGAATTAAACCAAGATAAAATCCGCCTGTAATCATAGTAATCATTGTGAGGAATTGCGTACTTAAGCTCATTTAAATAACTTGCTAAAGAACCCTTTAGCTTTCTCCTGCTGCTCATCTACATAGGAAAGCTCATATATTTTTCCTTTTATGGTTACTAACCCTTCATTTACATCAAGGTTTTTTAGATGTAAATTTTGCCCGCGGACAATCAGATAACCCATAACTGTCTCCAATAGAAACTCCTCGTTATCAAAGCTATCTACTTCTTTGACACCTGTTATTTCTAAATTTTTTCGATTATTAACTTTTACAGAATGATCCGTTTGCACACGTGTTATATTTTCCTTATTCTCATAATAATTCATCGTAATAGCCCTCCTTATCATTATTACTTTATGAAAGGAGGGACAAGTATAGAACTGTGTAACCTAATTATTTAATTTCTCTTCTTTTAAAACGGTATACAATGTTTCTGCTTCTTCTTTTCTAACAGTTTCTTTCAAATTATTGATCTTAATCGTTACAAGTTTCTGACCAAATTTAATGGTAAGCTCATCTCCAGCTGTGACTGTTGATGATGCCTTTGCTTGGTTTCCGTTAATCGTAATTCTTCCTTGGTCCGCTACTTCTTTAGCTAATGTTCGCCGTTTGATTAATCGAGAAACCTTTAAGAATTTATCTAATCTCATTGAATTTTACTCCCCTTCTTTCGCCTTGTCCCATAATGCATCCATTTCTTCTAAAGTTGCATGCTGAATATCGATTTGTCTTTTCTCTAATTGTTGCTCAATATAGGAAAAGCGAGATTGAAATTTTGCATTTGTACGATTTAGCGCTACCTCTGGATTAATTTTATAGTACCTAGATAGGTTCGCAAGTACAAATAGAATATCTCCAAACTCTTTTTCCATTTCTACATTTTCATTCTTTTGCACCGCTTCTTTAAATTCGTTTAACTCCTCATCAAGTTTAGCCCAAATATCTACCGAGTTTTCCCAATCAAACCCTACCTTCGCGGCTTTCTTTTGGAGTTGATAAGCCTTCGCCAGTGACGGAAGTTGTTTTGCTACACCATCCAATATAGATTTACGCACATTCCCTTTCTCTTCCTGCTTCAGCTCGTCCCAATTTTTGTACACTTCATCTACTGTATCTACCGTAGCATCCTTAAACACATGAGGATGTCGATGTATCATTTTATTCGTAATCGATCGAATAACGTCATCTACTGTAAAATAGCCATCATCTTCACCAATTTGACTATGGAGCATGACTTGGAGTAACACATCTCCAAGCTCCTCAACAATTCCTTCATCATCCGCTTGATCAATAGCATCCAGTAGCTCATAGACCTCTTCAATAGCATACTCACGTAATGTTTCATGTGTCTGTTCTTTATCCCACGGACAACCTTCCGGGCTACGCAATATTCGAATAACCTTACGTAGTTGTTCAAAGCTATGATGAAGAACATTATCCGGTGCTGGCGGAATATAAATACTTGTTAAATTACTTATATCCATTGCATGATCCAGTTCCTCTAAAGAAATAGTTTTTTTGGCTTCATCTTTACTGCCGGCAGCTTCAACAATTGTAATAGGATAATCAGCTGGTAAGTCTTCTAGTAATGTTAGTTTAACATCGGAAGCAATAAAACGATCATACACCTGACAGAAAATAAGGTGATTTCGATAATTCAATTGATCTCGTTCAAATGATGTACCATCTATGAACTGAAAACCTTCAATTGGATCGATTTGCAGTGCAGTAAATAGATCATCCAAATAGCTATGTCCGCCCACAATTTCAACCTCTACTTCCTGTTGTTGGAGTAATAATTGAACCGTCTTTTCTGCAAGCATTGGATGTCCAGGAACTGTATAGATAACATTCTGCTTCGCTGCTTTCTGTAAAAGAAGGCTTACAATACTTGAATAAACATTATCAAATTGACTTTCCGCTTCATAAATACTATCAAAAGAAAGAAAACGTACGCCTTCTTCTTGCAAAGCTTTGACAGCTGGATGGTCTAAAGTCCGTGTATAGACCGCTTCTTTCGCATGTGATAGCTTTTTATATATACCAAATGAAAGCTGCTCCAGATCGCCCGCTCCCAATCCTATAATTTCAATTTTATTCATATTATTTCCTCCTGCTTTGTAGTTTCATCAAGAACGTACGAAACGGTAGCATTCGTAGTTCCTGCTCAGAAAATGCTCGTAACTTTATTAAACAATAGCCATATAGAGCTGCCCCCATAATTGAGATAAAAACGACATATACCAACAAGCCGATACGAGATATATTTAGCCAAGGCAGGATAATAAAATGACCACATAAGACAAACAATGCCATCGCACAAATAGCTACAAATAGCGGACGCCACTGAAGAGATTTCAAAAGGTTTAAATGGGGGAGCTTCCTTCTTAGCTCTCGTAATACAATCGTACATAACACAAGTAAGGAGATAATCGTTGCCACCGCACTACCTGTTATTCCCAGCCAAGGGATCAGCACTTGATTAGCTATCCATTTGACAAAAAAAGCTATAAGAATAAACCCAGCAATGCGCTTTATAAAGCCAAGACCTTGCAAAACCGCTGCCGCTGTTATAGAAATTGAGCTTAGTAATATGGAAATCATTAATAGCTGCAAATTTCCTGTACTCTGGTTATCCTGAAAAAGTAGCCGATTTACTTCAGGAAAAATAGTGATCAACCCAATCGTTGCTCCAACAGCTAGATAGATACTAAATAATAAAGCACCACGTATATAACTATAAAAGGTAATTGGATCATGTTTTAGCTTTTTCTTTGATATAGTAGGAATTAAAGCTAACGCAAAGGATGAACCAAGTATAGTTCCAAGCTGGATTAATGGTTGTCCACGGTCAAAGATACCCTTCGCCTCCATTGCTGCTTCTTTCGATAAACCAGCCTTTAGTAGACTTGGAATAACTGTGAATGTATCGGCAAATTGAATAACTAATAAGACCATATGATTTAACGCTGCTGCAACACCTAATATAAGAATGGTCCGCACGTAATAATTCCAAGGGATGTTAAATTCCTGATTTGTATAGGGCTTTTTCCTCCAAAAGAATACACTAAGGACAATAATCGCAGTCCCTGCACCTAATATGGATGCAAATACAGCGGCTTTCCCAATGTGATAAAGCGGATAATCATTCATACTAATTAATATCGCCGTAGCAATAATAATTGCTACACGTATCAGTTGTTCAGCAACCTGTGAATAAGCTGTTGGTTTCATTACATATGTACCCTGAAACACACCTCGAAGCAATGCCGAAAAGGGAACGAATAAGCAAGTAAACGCAGCTAATTGATAGATCGAGGTAAGTTTTTCATCACCTATCCACTCCGAAATATAGGATGCATTAAAAAACAAAAATAAAAACAATGAACCACTTATAAGTAATAAAATGAAACCAATTGGAAGATAGAAGCTTTTAAGCGAAAGACCTTTACCTTGTGCTTTTAATTCTACTGCCATTTTAGAAATAGCTGATGGGAACCCATAAAATGATAATACAAAAATAATACCTAATATCGGATATACTTGCTGGTATACATAAAAACCGATATCCCCTGTAAGATTTTGCAAAGGAATTCGATAACCAGCGCTCAATAATTTACTAATTAATCCAGCCAATGTAAGCAGGAAAGCTCCCTTTACTAGCTGGTTTGTTTCATTTCCATTCATGATTTACTTCCTTTAATCCTACACTTTATACATCATTATAGCATAGTTCAATACCAAACATTTGCATTCTAAATATGCTACTATATAACTATAAGAAAAACTGAGCAAAATTCGCTCAGTCCTTATCACTACATGCTCAGATTTACGCTTCCTCTAGTAGCTATTATGGAATAATAGCTACTGCTTGCTTGACCAACACTCCGGCTGCCCACTTCCCTTTCCGTGGGGTTTGTCCTTCAGCTAACTTTTTTAGCAAAAC
>NZ_JAWDHA010000065.1:0-24834 GCF_034190895.1 Virgibacillus sp. M23
GCTCTCATCGATAATATTTACCAGAACATATACCGGCATGGAAGGAAAGATCATCGTTGTCAGCATAAAAGTCCTTTTGATGTCTTAAACATTGCGTATAAAGTACATTTCCGTGCCGCGTAAGTAACAGTGTAAAAAAGAAAACAAGTACCCATAAAAGAATACGGATTAAACTGGAAAAATATGTTTATATTTTCATTGCACCATACTTCTTTTTTATTAGCTTGACGGCTATGGGGCACGGCCTCAGCTAACTTGGTAAAGAAAAATACGTTACCCGTTACCAAGTGGATCTTCGGGCTCGTGCTGTTCACGCCGGAGTCTCGCTTATTTCAGGTGCTAAATGAATGATTCCAATCAAAAAACGAACGATAATTAATTTTAACTAATTAATTTCATCAACTAATCATCGTTCGTTTTTTATTGTTTCTTCATTCTTTTGTCTCAGCTTCTTTTTCATAGTTTAGGAAATTATAAAATTTGAGCCTGTGGAATGATCCGGGCGTGTTGTGCTGCTTCCAGCTCTAGCACCCAGAAATCAAGCACATTCGCTTTTGTTCTTAATCAAAAATTAATTCATTAACCTTGTCTCTATCTAGCTTCTTAATTGTCTCTACAATTAATTTTACAGTGTTTTCAAAGTCATCACGATGCAAAATTCCAGCATGCGTATGAATATAACGAGTAGCTACTGTAATGGATAAAGAAGGTACACCATTGGCGGTTAAGTGGATAGAACCTGAATCTGTTCCTCCTCCTGCCATAGATGTAAATTGGTAAGGGATATTGTTTTCTTCAGCCGTTTCCACAACAAAGTCTCGCACACCCTTATGGGATACCATAGACGCATCATATAATACAATTTGTGGTCCCTTTCCTAATTTACTATCAGCATCATGATCAGAGACGCCAGGAGTGTCTCCAGCAATTCCTACATCAACTCCAAAGCCGATATCTGGTTCAATGGCATGAGCAGCTGTTTTTGCACCACGAAGCCCAACTTCCTCTTGAGTAGTACCAACTCCATAAACAATATTCGGGTGTTCTGAATCCTTCAGTTGCTTTAGCACTTCAATTGCAATCGCACAGCCGATACGGTTGTCCCATGCTTTAGCCAACAACAACTTCTCATTTTTTAAAGGTGTAAATTCGAAATATGGTACGATCGAATCTCCAGGCTTCACACCAAAATCTTCTGCTTCTTTTTTACTAGATGCACCAATATCTATAAACATGTCCTTAATTTCTACTGGCTTTTTACGAGCATCAGCTGAAAGAATATGTGGAGGCTTGGAACCTATAACTCCCGTAACATCACCTTTACTCCCCATAATTGTAACACGCTGTGCAAGCATAACTTGACTCCACCAGCCACCAGCTGTTTGGAAATAAATAAAACCATTATCGTCAATTCGAGTTACCATAAACCCTACTTCATCTAAATGACCGGCAACCATGATCTTAGGTCCATTCTCCTCACCTGTTTTCTGAGCAATTAGGCTTCCTAGGTTATCATAGAAAACTTCATCCGCATATGGAGAAATGTAATTTTTCATAATCTTTCTTGGTTCTTTTTCATTTCCTGGGATACCCTTTGCATCCGTAAGTTCCTTTAGCATCGTTAATGTTTCATCTTGTTTTGCCATATGTACATCACCTCATAACTTGATATATATTTATTATACCTTCATTGGCAGAAAGTACAAAATATTTGATCGTCATTAGTCCTAGTAGCCTTCATGCTGCCGGGTATAATTTACCTTATTTTTTTCTAAATATGCATACTTAACATCTTTTTCAGAAAAACCTAGTGCACTACCTAACTGTAAGTACGTTCTCCATAGTTGATCATATGTATATTCATTTTGATCTCGGTAGAATGCATCACAGACTGTAAACATACGTAAGAATAATTCTGTCTCCGTTTCATCTACACTGGGGAGAGCCTCTCCTTGATAGTAGTACCCTTTCGTTATACCTAAAGACAAGATAAAATGAATACCATCTACATATTCTTCCAAAATTACTGATTTTTCACTTCTAGGTTTATTACTCCAAAACTTAAAACATCTAGTTTCATTTGCTAACTCTCCTAGTTCAACTAGTAGTGCTAAAACCTTATCTTTAAATACCTCTTCTTTCTTAATGTTATTGTTTTTTTCGATATAACTATCTAATTCTGTTTGCATATTGTATAATTCTTTCCAATTCAATTTGTCCCCTCTTTTCTCTTTTTTACGATTGTATCATGAATCCATAAAAATAGTGAAACCTACGAACAGTATAGTACGTATAATAGGGTAATAATAATCAGGGAGACGGTTGTATGATCGTAATTTTATTTCGCATTCTTATCTTTATTGCACTTGCACTACTCATATATACGTGGGTACAATACTATAGAAATCCTCAACGACGACTTCTTATTGCAAAAGCTGAGCATAAGTTTTATTTTTTGGATGAACCAAATAACAGTAAAAAGAATGTTCAATTCGTATATAAAGGCTGCTTGTTTGAAGGAGAGAAGTACGTAGGAACAACAGAAGATGCATTTGAGGTTGTTAATATTCACGTAACAGTTAAAGACTCTTTAGAGTTACGAGGATTGACAAGAGATGATTTATATTTCTTAGAAAAAGAGATATTAATTCGTTACCCATATGCAGATATTGAGTGGAAACATCCAATCAATAAGTTATTTATAATGGATTAAACGGCACACATCATTTATTCATCGTGTGTGCCGCTAATCATGAATCATATACTTTCTTTTGTATGGACAGGGAAGAATTCTTGCCATTTAATTATAATTTCCTTTCTACGCAGTAAATAAAGAAATGGTAGCAATACAACTAGAAACACGAAGATATAAAGAGGAGTTAAATTCGAAATCCATTGGCCAATGGAAGTATATACGAATGCCAATGGAATGTTAGATAATAAGGATGATTTCGTGTAATCTTTAAATCCAGCTGATACCTCTAATAGACATAATGATAGTAAATGAAAGTGTATAAATGGAATTAGTCGTAGTAGTGCGATTTGTGAAGTTGTAAATGCGGATCGTTGGCCAACTATTTTTGATTTTAACTTCATAAATTTCTTTATTGATTTTGGCATTTTATTTACAATGAAATAAAATAAAATACTGGATAAGGTGATCCCAATTAAGGAATATAATGTACCTGCTACCGCTCCAAAAAGAATTCCGCCTGAGATGCAAATAAAAACTACTGGAAGAAAAAATAAGGGCCTTAATAAATGAAAACTAATAAACAATAAAGGAGCAAATAACCCCCCTGTCTCCATAACAGCCATTAAATAATTTCCGAAGCCCTCCATAACCCGCCTCCTCCTCATGCTGTGCTATTATAAACGCTAGGACGCGCATTAGTACATGTATATGACAAGAGACGAGCCTTTATGACATCTAGAGGAAGGAATAGCTAATTATTATTACTACTTGGGCTAGGAATAGAGCTGGTATGCCAATAACAAAAGATCGATGTTTTGTTTTGTGACGGAACGACTGCATCCCCAGCCAAGCGCCTATCGATCCACCTATAAGCGCAAGCAGCCAAAATGTACGTTCCGGAATCCGATATTTTTGCTGTTTTGCCTTTTGCTTATCCAATCCCATAAACAAAAAAGTAATTGCATTAACACCTATTAAATATGGTATAAAACTTGCCAATTCCCTCAACCAACTTTCAATTTTCATTTTAAAAAAAGACCAAAATTCTGCGATTATTGCAGTATTTGGTCTTTTCCTAATACTTATTACTAATCCATACCTTAGATGGATTCTTTTCGATTTATTTTAAAGCTTCTTTCGCCTTTGTTACAAGTTGAGAGAATGCTTTTTCATCATGTACAGCTAGGTCAGAAAGCATTTTACGATTAATATCGATTCCAGCAACTTTCAAACCATGCATTAGCTTGCTGTAAGACATATCATTTAGACGAGCTGCTGCATTAATACGAGAAATCCAAAGCTTACGGAATTCACGTTTTTTCTGTTTACGGTCACGATAAGCATATTGACCAGACTTCATTACTTGTTGTTTTGCTGTTTTAAATAACGTTCTCTTCGAACCATAATAACCTTTAGCTAGTTTAAGGACGCGTTTACGACGTTTACGCGTTACTGTTCCACCTTTTACACGTGGCATAATAATTCCCTCCTAATACAAATCAAAATAAAGTTTAAAAATCAATAGTTGACATAGTAATGCTTATTTATATGGAAGCATTGTTTTAATTCGTTTGAAATCACCAGCAGATACTGTAGCACTTTTACGTAGTTTACGTTTTTGTTTTTGAGACTTATGTGCGAACATATGGCTTGTGTAAGCATGTGCACGTTTTAGTTTTCCAGTACCTGTTTTCTTAAAGCGTTTTTGAGAACCTTTATGGGTTTTCATTTTTGGCATGTTGATTTCCTCCTTATAACATCAGCTTTGTTGATTTGACAGTTTCTTCTTAACTGTATATTTACTTTTCGTTCACTGGTGCAAGCATCATAAACATATTACGACCTTCCATCTTTGGCTTCGTCTCAATAGTCGCAATATCTTTTACTTCTTCAGCAAATCGATCTAAAACTTCCCTGCCGAGCTCTTTGTGTGTAATTGCACGTCCACGAAAACGAACAGCAGCCTTTACTTTATCGCCTTTTTCTAAAAATTTACGAGCATTTTTTAGCTT
Source organism: Virgibacillus sp. M23 (assembly GCF_034190895.1). Classification (NCBI taxonomy): domain Bacteria; kingdom Bacillati; phylum Bacillota; class Bacilli; order Caryophanales; family Bacillaceae; genus Virgibacillus; species Virgibacillus sp. M23. The sequence continues at coordinate 4,708 of NZ_JAWDHA010000065.1, forward strand.
CGTTTCAAAATCATGGTCACCAATTCCAGGCGTAAAGCGAACTTCTTTGACATTAATTACTTTCTGCTTTTTACGTGCTTCTTTTTCTTTTTTCTGTTGCTCAAAGCGGTATTTCCCATAGTCCATAATACGACATACTGGCGGTTTTGCATTTGGAGCAACAAGCACTAGATCAAGATTTCTCGTTTGCGCTATCTCTAATGCCTCATGACGAGATTTCACGCCAAGCTGATCTCCATTTGAATCAATTAACCGTACTTCTCTTGCACGAATTTTTTCATTGACATTCATATCTTTGCTAATTATCATCCACCTCCAAAAAAGTTTAACGCTGTGATCATTATCGACAAGTCAATTTCATCATGAAAAAAGTGCGGGCATATATGCACCCACACGTCTCCAATCGTTTATATAAGAGTCGGAACCAGTCAACTACCAACAGGTGTCAATCAGGTGAGAAGCGGGTGCTTCTACTTGTCTCAGATCATTCAATTATTTTCAACTTAATTATAGTAACACAAATAAAAGAAACTGTCAAAAAAGATCAATAAGAAATTTATATCATCGTATTAGAAATTCCAATTACAGCTAGTTAATACTACTCGTCCTTTTTTATCAAAGACAACTCCCTCTTGTTCAAGCAATGTCCTTTGATTGAGAAAATTAGGGGCTAATTCTCCAGATTTCTTTACAACTCTATGACATGGTAGTCCTTGAGGTGCCTTATTCATGGCCCATCCTACTACCCTTGCATTATGAGGATGCTCTAAAATTCGAGCGATTTGCGAGTAAGTAGCTACTTGTCCTTTTGGAATTTTTTCTACTAACTGATAAACTTTTGTAAAGAAGCCGTTATCCATTTTCTTTTAACCTTCTCCTTTGTGTACTAACTCTATTAATTTTATCATAACATTCATTTGCTACAGTTGCCCAGCAACGCGCAAAAATAAGTGAATTTCATATTAGCGACCACTCCATTCAATTTCATTACACACTTCATTCCCTATTCTTGGTGTAATCGATTCATGGACAATACTGGTTCACGATTGCAATAAGTCGCTCATTATTTTCAGAAGAAACTTTCTCTGATAGTCTTGCACCAGCAATGATAGGAGCCCATTGAAAAATTTCGTCGATGGATAATCCACTCTTTTCACAATAACAAGATACATACGTATCTGCTAATTCCATTGAGAATTGTGAATAAAGAAGATAGGTACGATATACATCGGCACGGATATCCCCCGAACTAGCGTCAACCCAATCTAAAATAGTTACGTTACTAGCTGTGCTAACCAGATTAAATAAATGGTAATCTCCATGACAAAGCTTAGGTTCATAGGAGATTGATTTCATTTTTTGGATTAGCCTTAACTTTTGATTGTCCGTTAAATAATCAGTTGATTCAATTTGTCGCTGTAACTTTACAGACATTGTTTCCATTGAATCTGCAATGACAGCATGTATGTTTTGTTGAATATCAACCGAAATGGAAATGTAATCAACCAACAGACTATTATCCTTTTCCAGTAATTCCCCTAGCGTACTACCCTTTATATATTCCATTATTATCGCTTGTCTTCCATCAATGATTGTTACATCCAATACGGTTGGAACATGAAGCCCACATGATAAAGCAATACGTTGTTTCGTTGCTTCGTACTCAGATGTTTCTTTCGGTATGTTCTTATGAAATAGCTTGACAATTTTATTGTCCAATAAATAAACTTCAGCTGTATTGCCAACAGCAATTTGGTTAATTAATTTCACTCATGTCCTCTCCCCTATTCACTTATTCGGAGATTTATCGTCTCTATTTCTACACATATAAGCAGGTTGCTACAGATCAATTCTTCTCTTTATATAGTAGTTCTATTTCTTTTTGTTTTTTCCTCTTACTATTACATCCCACTATATCTCCAATTTCATATAAAACAGCCTATTCCTCTTTCAAAATCAATAGGAATAGGCTATTTGACTTATTAAATGGAGATAGGAAAAATACGAAGTTAAAACAAAAGCCCAATTATGTTGAAAATGCCTTAGCTAACACGGAATCTATTGGAGCACGGTGCTTATGCAGCCATGTTCTCCCAGAAGTCTATACTATCGGACTATAATAACTATTGTCGAACCAACAAATAGAAGAGGATGTTTTCGTTATGTCTCAGGCCTGTATGTTTGTTCGTTTAGCGGTTCATTACTTTATTAGCTATCTCATGCTTTATTAAATTAGTAAATGTCTCAAAACTGAGCGTTTCCGATTCTTTTTGACCATAACGACGGACATTAACCGCATCTTCGTTCACTTCATTATCTCCTAAAACGAGAGCAAATGGTATTTTCTGTGTTTGTGCTTCACGAATCTTATAGCCAATTTTCTCATCTCGTTCATCGACAGTAACACGTACACCGTCAAGTCTTAATTTATCGGCTACTTGATTCGCATACGCTAGATGAGCCCGTGGTGAAACAGGAATCACTTTAACCTGTACTGGTGCAAGCCATGTTGGAAATGCCCCTTTATATTCTTCAATTAAAAATGCTACAAACCGTTCCATTGTCGATACAACACCTCGGTGAATAACAACAGGGCGGTGTTCTTTACCATCTTCCCCAATATACGTTAAGTCAAATCGTTCTGGAAGATGAAAATCCAACTGTACAGTTGACAGTGTTTCGTCTTTACCTAAAGCAGTTTTTACTTGCACGTCTAGCTTCGGACCATAAAAAGCAGCTTCTCCTTCTGCCTCAACATAATCAACTTCCATTTCTTCCATTGTCTCTTTTAGCATCGCCTGCGCTTTATTCCACATTGCATCATTATCTACATATTTTTCTTTGTCTTCCGGATCACGATAGGAAAGACGGAAATAATAATCCTTTATGCCGAAGTCCTCATACACTTTTTGGACAAGCTCTACAACACGAATAAACTCATCCTTCAACTGATCAGGTCGGGCAAAAATGTGGGCATCATTTAGTGTCATTGCTCGCACGCGTTGAAGTCCTGCTAAAGCTCCTGACATCTCATAGCGATGCATAGTCCCTAATTCCGCAATTCGTACAGGCAGATTCCGATAACTGTATAATTGGTTTTTATAAACCATCATATGATGTGGGCAATTCATTGGACGGAGCACTAATTCTTCATTATCCATTTTCATTTCTGGGAACATGTCATCTTGATAATGATCCCAGTGTCCACTCGTTTTGTATAAGTCTACACTTCCTAATACAGGTGTATATACATGGTCATAGCCGAGACGCTCTTCTAAGTCAACAATATAGCGTTCAATTACACGACGAATCGTTGCGCCTTTAGGAAGCCATAATGGTAGACCCTGTCCAACTTTCTGAGAAACTGTAAAGATATCCAATTCCTTACCTAGCTTCCTGTGGTCACGTTCTTTTCGCTCCTCTAAAATACGAAGATATTCATCGACTTGACTTTGTTTGGCAAAAGCAGTTCCATAAATTCGCTGTAGCTGTTGATTATTGCTATCACCACGCCAATAAGCTCCAGAGATACTAAGTAGCTTAAATGCTTTAATTTTATTTGTAGATGGAACATGAATTCCTCTGCACAAATCAAAAAATTCGCCTTGTTTGTAAATCGTTACTTGCTCATGCTCAGGTATTGCATCGATGAGTTCTTGCTTTAAGTGGTCATCCTTGAACATTTTCTTCGCTTCATCACGAGAAATTTCGATACGTTCAATCTCTAGAGCTTCATCGACAATCCGCTTCATTTCTTTCTCTATTTTAGGGAGGTCATCTGGTGTAATGGAATGCTCCATATCTATATCGTAATAAAATCCTTCTTCGATAACCGGTCCGACACCAAAATTGACATCAGTATACAGACGTTTTATTGCTTGCGCCATTAAATGTGCTGTCGAATGACGCATGATTTCAATCCCCTCATCATCCTTATTCGTAATAATTTCTATCTTTCCTCCATGGTCCAATTCACGTCTTAGGTCATATGGAATCCCGTCTAGTTTTACTGCCAATGCCTGCTTTTTCAATCCTGATGAAATAGAAGCAGCTATATCCTCACCTGTAGTTCCTGCTGGAAAGGATTTTTCTGCTCCATCAGGAAAAATAAATGCTAGTTCTTCAGTCATTGCTATCACTCCTTTTTCAAATTAAAAACGCTCGTCCCCTTTGCATCTAAGCAAAGGGACGAGCGTTGGTCACGTCGTGGTTCCACCCTATTTCCCGTATCAAAAATAAATATTACGGCTTCATACATCCATAACGCAGATGATACGCTGCTACTTACTTTTTTTCATTCAATAGCAGGGTTCAAAGGTGGTAAATCATTGTTAGTAAGTTGGAAGCTTTCAGCCACTGGCTTCCTTCTCTTTCCATACCATATCAATGAATTATGTCCTTATCATTACCTGTAGCTTAACATATAATTATATAATTTGTATTATAGCTTCAGTATAAATGAAAAGCAAGTCTTAATGTTGTTCGTTCTTAACATAGTAAGGAAATGGAAAATGATGAAATGGTTTAAACATTACTTTCTCTTGAAATACATTAATAACGGTAAGTGTCTTCGGTTCAGACGGATGATCCCCGTAGATGTATATATTTCTGGGAGCCATTGCCACAAGCGGAGACAAATTTAATTCACCCTCATCCAACCCAACAATATATAAAGGTTCTTTTTGCATGAGCATTCGAAGTTCCATTTTCGAGAAAGGTTTTCCATTTTGTTTAAAAAAAGAGAAGGATTTCCCTTGTAAAACATGAACAGTATCAACGATAGACTCTCGCTTTGCAATGTACTCTCGTAACATATTCACAAATTCTTGGTGATCCTCTTCCCGTTTAAACTCATCAATAGCCAACCCGACATAGTGTATGACATAATCGCGAAATACTTTCAATCGGAACTTTACAATAGAATCGTAATGTATGGTTGCTGTATCCTTTATATTTGCAATAAACAATGACTCCAATACTTGATATGGATCCTCCTTTTTCCTTACGAGTAAGCTATCTTTATCTTCACCCGACATAATCCAATTGGTTAATTCAAGAATTTCCTCCATCTCATCTTTACTCGTAAAATAATAAAACTCTTCAATTACGGTTGATATCATGTTGCTCAATCGATAAGAAATAAATACATCTGTTAAAGATTTTGCAATTGCCTCTGTTAGCATATGGTTTGGAATTTGATCCTCAAACTGCAGATGATTCCCCCAATCTTCATGAGTTTTCCAGTGCAGATTAATATTTTTATTGTATTGCCGCACCTTTTCACAAAATCGAATGACTTCCTTATCTGACTCAATAAATAGTTCCACCAATAAACATCACCCTCATCCAACCAAACTGTTACATTATATGGACAAAGAGTGAAAATAATGAGTAATCCAGAAAAACTACTATCTGCACCTTGAATACAAGATTTATAGAGTATGCTACTGCCATTACTTCAAACTAGTTGATACAAAAAAACGATTTAAAAAGTGATGAAGCTGGTCCATAAACTGAGCAAATTCTAATAAGTCCATCTGTTGCTTCGCATCCGATAATGCTACCGCTGGGTTCGGATGAACCTCTGCCATAATACCATCCGCACCAGCTGCAAATGCTGCTTTGGCTTGTGGAAGCAAAATATCTTTTCTACCAGCTGCATGTGAAATATCAGCGAATACCGGTAAATGTGTCTCTTGCTTTAAAATGGGAATTGCTGATATATCAAAGGTATTTCTTGTCGCTGTTTCATATGTGCGAATACCTCGTTCACATAATATGACATTTTTATTTCCTTCGTTTAGAATATATTCTGCGGCCATTTTAAACTCATGTATCGTCGCAGACAATCCCCGCTTAAGCAATACGGGTTTATCAAGCTTTCCTACCGTTTTTAACAAATCAAAGTTATGCATATTTCGTGACCCAATTTGTATAACATCCACGTAATCATAAGCTTCAGCAATACTTTCCGGGCTCATAATTTCTGTAACGACTGACATATTGTACGTTCTAGCCACTTCAGCTAGTATTTGCAGCCCTTCGATTCCCAAGCCTTGAAAATCATATGGTGACGTTCTCGGTTTAAATGCCCCACCACGTAAAAGAGAAACACCTCTTTTAGACATTTCTTCAGCGACTCGATAGACTTGCTCATGGCTCTCTACGGAGCAGGGACCAATAATAAATTGTGGTTGTTGCTTACCGATTAACTCATTACCTACATGAATTACCGAATTTTCTTCTTGAAATGCACGTGAATGTAAGTATACCTTGGTCATTTTCTCTGTATTTTTAAATTCTTCATCTGAAAGTGCTTGAAGAACCTGTTTTATCGTTTCCGTAGTATAAGGACCTTTATTTTTAGAATTTATATCAACATCTGAAATCTTCGAATTACGTAGTGATTCAGCTACAAGTTGCCCTTTTGCACATAATAAATCTAGTAATACTTCATCGATATTTTCAGCTTTACGCATGGACATCTTCTCCTTTGAAATGTGTTTAACTGAATAGGTTACAGATCATTTAATAAGTCATTGAAATGACAAAAACGTAATCCTCCAAACGCTTTTTCATCTACCTTGGTTGTACAGATGGCTAATGAATAACCGTTAATGTCTCTATATTGTTGACATGTATAACCTTCTATTATTGCTTTGGAGGAGGTATGGATAAATTGAATTCGACTGCCTAGTAAATTGTTGACAGCAAAAGAGTGAAGTGGTGTCAATACTCCCTTTCCCGTTGCCTTTACAAAGCTCTCTTTAGCAGTCCATATCTCATAAAATGCTTGTACCGGTCGTACATGTTTAAGCATTTCAGTATATTCCTTTTGAGAAAACAGATTCTTAACTACGCTACTTTCAACAGATTGTATTTTTTCTATATCTACACCTACAGGGTAATGGTGTGTTGCTAACGCCACCCAATCACCAGAATGGGAAATATTATACTGAAAGGAAGGAAATGCTGGTAAAAATGGTTTACCGTATTGTGTAATCTCTATTTTTTGTACTGGCAGCTTATACCCAGTACACCGGTTAAAGGGATGACGCAGTAATAGCTCTCCGATCAGCTTACGATACATATCCTCGATCAAACGATACCTGCTTATTTTATTTTGAACTCTAACAGATATATAAGGAAATAACCATTGAATTTCTTGATGACTTCTTTTATTAGGGAGTTTACATACATATAGATTGGTCACTACCGTTCCCTCCTACATTTCTATCAAAAGAAACTAGTCTTAATTGTTCACTGTAGCCAATGAAGAAGGTAATAAAGTGAGAGTGAAACTCCTTCCGTGGGCGTTTTGTTTATCCCCACGGATGGTTAGTACCACAAGGGTATGACCTAAAGGCCTCTGAACCAATCGGACATTTACTGGCAGTTGAACCACCTCTTACCAATATTGCTCTTCATTGCTTGAAGTGGGAGCTTACTGCCAGTTATATGCGGGATAAATCCTTCCAATTTGTTTCAATATAGTTCATGCAATTGTCTCTATTATCTTCGCCAAATATTACATTCCAACCACCCGGTATATCGAGAAAGGAAGGCCAAAGTGAATACTGGCCATCCTTATTCTTTAGTACAACATAGGTACCATTAGGATTTTCCATTGGATTAGTCATTTTCGTGTTTCTCCTTTCTATTCATTGGCTTGTAATTGTAAGAGATTCTGTAATAAAATATCACCAATTTCTGCTAATGGTTCCGGCTGGCACATATCTTTATGGCGACAATGAATATCATACACTTCCATATCTCCATTAATATATGGCCTCCACGTTTCTGGTGAAATTTCATCAAACCACTCTGGGATAATCGTAGAACGGAAAAACAGAACGTCTCCCGAATATGCTTTTGGTTTGTATTCACTTAAAATACGCACCGAATTTCCATATGTTTCTTTTAAGTTTAATATCGTTTGATCACCGAGACTCGCAAGTGCACTACCGTTATTTCGTAATATTTTAAGTGCATTCTCAAAATTCAAGGCTTCATCACCAAGAGTTTCGGGATCAAATCCTCCTAACGCTAGTAGAGCCACAAGCGACTCTTCATCATCCGGTGTATTCTTTATAGGAAGGAAGTGACTTGGATACGCATCTAGCATGGCAACTAACGATACAGTATCTCCTTGCTCCTGTAATTGCGTAGCCATCGCATGTATCACATTCCCTCCCAGAGACCAACCGAGAAGCTGGTATGGTCCATTTGGTTGAACTTGTTTTATCGCTTGAATATATTCACTAGCCATATCATCAATAGAAGGAGGAAGTTGACCAGAATCAGCAATCCCCCTGGCTTGTATACCATATATCGGAAAATCTTTTCCTAAACTATTTAATAATCCTGCATAACACCAACTTAATCCCCCTGCAGGATGCACACAGAAGAGCGGAGCCTGAATACCGCTTTCTCTTAATGGCAATAGTACATCCAAAGCATGATGATCTCCTTCTTCTGAAAGTTGATCTGCAAGCCCCGCTACAGAGGGAGCCGCAAACAATGTACCAATATTCAAGTCTACACCAAGCACCTGCTTTATTCGTGTCATTAATTGAACAGCTAATAAGGAGTGACCTCCCAGATCGAAGAAACCATCATCAATACCAACTTGCGGTAAATCAAGAATTTCTGCAAATAAGTCACATAGAATTTCTTCTTGTGGCGTTCTTGGGATTCGATAAGCGTTGCTCGTACCATATTCAGGGACAGGTAATGATTTTTTATCTAGTTTTCCATTTGGAGTTAACGGGAAAGTTTCTATCATTACATAAGCAGACGGGACCATATACTCAGGAAGTTGTTTCGCAGCAAACACCTTCCAATTTTCTTCCTCTGCCTTCATGTCACCCTTACAAGTAATATAAGCGACAAGTCGTTCGTCACCTGGCTGATCTTCCCGTACCATTACGACGACATCATCAATACCCGGATGCTTAGTCAAGACTGCTTCGATTTCCCCTAATTCGATGCGAAAACCTCTTAATTTTACTTGCTGATCGGCACGACCGATATAATCTAAGGAACCATCATGCTTCCAGCAGGCGAGATCGCCAGTTCGATACATGCGACTGCCGCTAGTTCCATACGGATTAGCTATAAATCGATCTGCGGTTAAATCCGGTCTACCTAAATAACCTAAAGCCATACCAGCACCAGATACATATAGTTCTCCTACTACACCAGGGGGAACAGGGTTTAAATAATCATCCAACACATATACTCCTAAATCTGGAATCCCCTGACCAATGACACTATTCGCATTTAACGCAATACTTGCTTTATCTAACTCCTTATAAGAAACATGAACAGTTGTTTCCGTAATGCCATACATATTAATTAACTGTGGATAATTTTCCTCATGTCTCTCATACCATTCTTCTAATCGATGAAGATCTAATGCTTCGCCGCCAAAAATGACATACCGCAAGTTTAGTTCTTGACTTACATCTTCCATCTGTCTATCTACCTGAATAAGCTGATAGAATGCAGAAGGCGTTTGATTAAGAACTGTAACCTTTTCATCTACCAAAAGTTTCAAGAACGCTTCCGGTGAGCGACTGATCTCATGCGGGACGATGACTAGCTTTCCACCATACAACAGGGCACCCCACATTTCCCAAACGGAAAAATCAAATGCATACGAATGGAATAAAGTCCAAACATCTTCCGCATGAAAATGGAACCAATGCTCCGTCGCTCCGAATAATCGAACAACATTCTGGTGTGGAATAACTACACCTTTTGGATTTCCCGTCGATCCCGATGTATAAATAATATAAGCTGGATGATAAGGAGACAGCGAACCATTACGATCACTATTTGTCGGATTTGACGTTTTCTGTTTGTTCAACTGATGTGTTGTACGCTTTTCATCTAAGACAATAATAAACGTTGGATCATCATGAATAAATTTCTCTTTATGTTGATGATTCGTAATGAGACATACAGGTTGCGCATTGTTATACATATAAGTGATTCGAGCTTTAGGATAGTTCGGATCTAGCGGGACGTATCCTGCACCAGCCTTTAAAATCCCAAGTAAACCAATGATCATATCAATGGATCTTGACATTGCTAGAGCGACAAATTGATTCGGCCCTACACCCTTTTCTATTAATAGATGAGCAAGCCTGTTTGCCTGTTGATTGATATCTTCATATGTTAATGATGTATTGTTACATACGATAGCTTCTGCATGCGGATAATTCGCCACCTGTTTTTCAAATAAATCTGGAAGTATATTTTCTACTACTTCCATTTTCTTCCTGATCCAATCAGACAAGATCATCTCTTTTTCACAGCTTCCCAAAATAGTTAGTTTACCAATAGGTTGATCAACATCGATTATTGCTGATTCTAGCAATTGCAAAAATCGTTGGAACATATGATCAATGGTTTGATGATTAAATAAATCTGTACTATACTCAACCATTCCTTTTACACCATCTGGATTTCCTTCCTGATTTCTATATTCTTGAAATTCAACAGTTAGGTCAAATTTTGCTGCCCCAACACTCTTCACCGTTATATCACTCTCTACTTCAGGTAAATCTAAACTGGGGTTCGGTGTATTTTGTAAAGCAAACATTATTTGAAATAATGGATGCTTTGAGCGAGATCGCACTGGATTTAATTCTTCAACTAATCGTTCAAACGGTACATCCTGATGTTCATAAGCATTTAAATTTGTATGACGGATTCTCTGTAGTAACTCACGAAAACTAGGATTTCCAGAAGTATCCGTCCGTAATACGATCGTATTAATAAATAAACCAACAATTTCTTCTACTGCATCATCATTTCTACCAGCAACTGGAGTACCTAAAGGAATATCTTGTCCCGCTCCAAGCCGGGTTAATAATGCCGTAAATCCAGCTTGCAATACCATAAAAAGACTCACACCGTTATGTTTACTAATTTTCAATAGATGGTGGTGAAGTTCAGGATTAATGGTAAAATAATAACTATCGCCTTGATAAGTTGACTCTACTGGACGTGAATAATCTGTTGGTAGATCTAACTGATCTGGCAGATTTGCAAGTTCCTGCTTCCAATAGTTTAATTGATTTGCCATCAAGCTTGTCCGATTATTTTCTGATCCCAATAAAGCTTCTTGCCATAATACAAAATCTATATAATCCAACGGCAACGCAGGCCAATTAGGTACTTCACCCTTGCTTCGCTGTTGATATGCGCTCTCTATGTCCTGTACAAGCGGACGAAGCGACCAACCATCACCAACAATATGATGAATTAAGAGAACAAGTACAAATCCATTCTTCTCGATTTGTAACAGCGTTACACGAAACGAAGGTTCTTCCGATAGATTAAAACAATAGGTTATTTCAGAATGAATGGCTTCATTCACCTCCGTTTTATCTATTTGTCTCCGGTGAATGACAGGGTTAGCTTCCTTTATGCTTAAAATTAATTGAAGCGGATTTCCTTCGGTCTCTGGAAAAATGGTCCGTAATGACTGATGTCGATCTACTACATCATAGATGGATTGTTCTAGGGCATTAATGTTTAAATTGCCTGTTAATTCAACAACAACTGGAATATTATAAGTTGCACTGGCTCCTTCCAATTGATGAAGAAACCATAGCCTTTGCTGTGCAAATGATAAAGGGATGTTGGCTGGTTTTTCCATTTTCTTTATCGGTGGACGAGCTAGCTTACCATCATTAATCTCATCCACAAGACTCACAACGGTTGGTGCTGCAAATAGTTTACTAATACCAATATCCACGTTAAAAATCTGACGGATATGATTAATTAACTGCCCAGCAAGTAAAGAATGACCTCCTAGATCAAAGAAATTATCATCAATTCCAACACGATTTACACCTAACACTTTTGCAAATAAATCACATACGATTTCTTCTTGCGGCGACCGAGGCTCCCTATCTGATACCACTTGATCCATATCTGGAGCGGGGAGTGCTTTGCGATCAAGTTTTCCATTAGGGGTTAGTGGGAGACTTGGAATGATAAGATAAGCAGATGGTTCCATGTAATCTGGCAACTTATCTTGTACATGGTCACGAATTTTATTCTTATCCAACAATTCATCTGCAACAAGATAGGCTACTAGCCGATGATTATTTAATTGGTCCGCAAATACAACTACAGCAGCTTGTTCCACATCTAGATGTGTCATCAGTACATTCTCAATTTCACCTGGTTCAATTCGAAATCCTCGCAGCTTCACTTGATGGTCAGACCTACTAATATAATCGATTGTTCCATCGTTTCGCCACTTCGCAATATCCCCTGTATAATACATTCTCTCTCCAGAATGGCTGAAAGGATTAGCTATAAATCTTGCTGCAGTTAATCCAGGGCGATTTAAATAGCCATTGGCTAAGCCCTTTCCAGCGATATAGAGATCGCCAGGAACATTGGGAGGTAAGGGGTTTAAAGCTGCATCCAAAATATAAACCTTGGTATTTTCAATGGGTCTGCCAATGAAGGGTTTAGCTTCATTGCCTGTAATTGGCATAGCAGTAGACCAAATCGTCGTTTCCGTTGGTCCATATAAATTCGTTATGTTACAGTCTAACGCAAGTAAGTCCTCCATCAGTTTTGCAGCTAATGCTTCGCCACCAACCAACGCTTGTAACCCTTGGATTGCATTGGGGCGATACGTTACAAGCGTTTGCCAGAGAGTAGGTGTAGCCTGCATGATGGTAATATTTTTTTCTTCAATTGCTTGTGCTAATTTAGCAGCATCTTGAATTGTTTCTTTATCCACAATGACACTTGTCGCACCGTTTAAAATAGGCAGAAATAATTCTAGAGCAGAAATATCAAATGCAATTGTTGTTACTGCTAAGAGTCGGTCGGTAACTTGGATATTGAATTTCAATTGCATTGACTCGAGAAAATTAATTAAGCCTTCATTTGTTACAACGACTCCTTTCGGCCTGCCTGTAGAACCAGAAGTATAGATCATATAAACCGGTTCTCTCCCAGAAACAATAGGAGAGGGAAAGGTTTGGTTATTCGAGAAAGTTAATTCTTCTTGTATGTTTTTATCATCTAGGTTTACTACAATTACTTCCTCTTTCTCCAATGAAATTTGATCTTTGACTGACGTAATAACACAAGCAGGTCGTGCGTCTTCAAGCATATACGTAATTCGATCTTCCGGATAGCTCGGATCAATTGGTAAATAGGCAGCACCGTTTTTTAATACTGCAAGAATAGCTATGAGCATTTCGTCTGATCGAGGTAGCATAATGGCTACAAAGTGCCCCCGCTTTACACCTCGCTTACGAAGCAAATGGGCGATTTGATTTGCACGGCCATTTAATTCAGCGTAAGAAAGTTTCTTCTCTCCAAACTCTACAGCAATACGTTCTGAATTCGTTTTTACTTGCTCTTCAAAACGAGTTAACAGTGGCTTATCAGCCATTTCACGACAGGCTGGATTCCAGTCTTCTAGCACCTGTTGTCTTTCTTCTTTTAGTAAAAGATGAAACCTACCAATTGCTTGTTTCATTGAGGAATTGGCTATATCTTCGACAAGTTTTTTTATTCTTCGTAGATGTAAATGCACCTCCTCTTCATGATAGACGTCGGGATTAGCATCTAAATCAAATCGTAAACCAGAATCATTTTTCTGATCATATATATTCAACGATAGGTCCTCAACTGGCCCTGTTGAAAGTTTGTATGTTGTTCCTTTTGCTTCTCCAAATCGCAGTGTATAATCGAAAGGCATTATATTTATCTGGGGTCCAGTCAAACGTTGGTTACCACCTAATAATTTGAGATCACGTTGCAAATCCTCATGTCTATAATGCTGATGCTTACGTATCACACGTATTTCTTGCTGAATTTGCTGAATCAGATCATGTAAGGATAAATCCGCTTGCAATGATAACCGTAATGGCAGTATATTCATCACAGTTGCTGGAACATGTAAAGATGATGTTCCAAAACGATTCATCATCGGTAAACTCAAAATAACATTTTCTTCACCAGTCATCCGATGTACATAAATAGCTAATGCTGCAATTATTATTTCATGCCAGCTACCTTTATGTTCCTTGGATTTATTATGAAGAGATGTAAGAATTGCATTATCTACGTAAGTTGTATCACTTATGTAATACGTCGGTAGATTCGTTGAACGATCTGCTAAACTAACCACTTCTGGATGATCACTAAAATGATTCATCCAGAAGTCACGATCAACCTGAAATTTCTCCGATTCTCTATATTTTCGGTTTTCAGATATAACCTTTATAAATGAGCCAAATGCACTACCCTCATCCCCTTTTTTTCCTTGGAGAAATGATGTATACAACGACGCAACTCGTTGACTAATTAAAGAAAAACCGAATGCATCTGCTGCAATATGATGGATTTTTTGATACCAAAAATATCGGTTATCATCTAGTTGAAAGATAACCTGTTTAAATAATAAATCCCGAGCAAAGTCGATGGGCTGTGACAAATCATCTTTCATCCATTTTTTCGCAAAATGACTAGGACAGGATTGGTCACGAGCATCAATATAATCAATAGAAAAGCCTCTCTCTAATTGAATGAATTGCGATGGTCCTTCGAGATCTTCTTCAATATTGACATGTAAACTCTCTGCTTCCACAATGGTCTGCCTAATCGCTTGTTTAAAATAATTCATATCCAAATCCCCTATAATATCCACATATTCTCCAGTATTGTAAATCGGGTTATTCGGATCTAGTTTTTGAGCAAACCAAATCCCTGTCTGTGCACCTGTTAAAGGAAATCGTTTGTGTTCCATTGTAGTCATAAACGTTGTTACCTCCTATCCATAGACACTACATTACGTATTTTGTGGTATCCCAGTAATCATTTCCCACCAATCATGAAGTGTAGGTCTTTCTACTAACTTCATAAAGTTAACTTCGATTCCTTGCTGTCTCCATTCTTCAACTAAACTCATCATCCGAATCGAATCAAGTCCTATATCTAGTAGATTCTCCCTATTGGCAATATCGTCAGGATGAAGATCGAGCAAATTCGCTATTTGTATTTTCATATCTGAAAACGAAAACGCGTCATCCTGATTTAAATCTTGATGTGAGATAAGATCACGTAAAACAGCTTCTGTAGTTAGACAGTATCCACATCGAGTCGCAGCATATTGTAGGGCCATTTGATGATCTGCCTCTGAAAAATCAGCTACTGCATCAGCTACAAAAAAGGATTGAATATCTTCCATAAATGCATCCGTAGCAGTAACTAAACAACCAATATGTGCATAGACACCTGTAATGATAATTTGATCCTTATCGCTTTCTTGTAAAATACGTAATAAATCTGACTTTTTAAAAGCACTATAGCGCCATTTAGTTAGCACCGTATCCGATTCAGCTGGAGTAAGCTCTTTAATAATCTGTGTTTCCTGTATACTTTCGCTTAATCCAGATCCCCAAAAATCTTGTAATAGTGCCCGATCAGCTGGAGCTTGATTGCCTGGCTGAGCTGTGTAGAATACTGGGATATTTAATTGTGTACAGCGTTGTTTAAGATCCTTAATATTGTTCACTAGTTCAGGCAAAGGAGATTGCTTAGAATCATAAGCATTAATAAAATATTGCTGCATATCATGTATAAGCAGAACCGCTCGTTTAGGATCAACCTTCCAGTCCACCTTATTATTTGGTAAATCCGAAGATTGCGGCATCGGATATGTCGTTATAGATGGAAGTCCCATCTTATCCACTTCCTTTCAAGTAATAATTATATTTTTAATTTTTGATCAATTTTTTGTCGTAGTGTTTTTTTATTGACCTTACCGAATGGAGTTTTGGGAAACGTTTCAACGATTTCTACACGATCAGGTATTTTATATGCTGCCAAACCCCTTTCCCTTAAAAATTGTTTGAACTCACCTGGGTGATCTGAAGCAGAATGGAGAATAATAAATGCACAAGATCGTTCACCAAGGAATTTATCCGGCATCGCAACAACGGCGACGTCAAATACATTTGAATGTGCCAGCAAATGATTCTCTACTTCCTCTGCTGCGATCTTTTCTCCTCCTCTATTAATTTGATCCTTATCACGGCCTTCTACGGTAATATAACCATGTTCATTTACACTAACTAAATCACCGGTTCGGTAAAAGCCATCACTGGTAAATGCTTTTCGATTATGTGCTGGCGCATTATAATAGCCACATATGGTATATGGACCACGGGTTAATAGTTCCCCTACTTCACCTGTGGCAACAAGGTTATCGTCTTCATCTACAATCTTTATTTCATCATATGGAGACATTGGTTTTCCCTGTGTGTGTATAATAATCTCATCCGGATCATCCAAACGAGTATAATTTACAAGACCTTCAGCCATTCCAAATACCTGTTGTAATTTACAGCCAAAAGAAGGTTGTATTCGCTGCGCTACTTCAGCACTAAATTTTGCTCCACCAACTTGAATAACCTGTAAGCTTGATAAATCATCCCTTCGATTTTTAATCGCTTCTAGCCATATCAATGCTATCGGTGGGACAAGCGCTGTAATCGTTACTTGCTCTTTCTGAATCAGCGGAAATGCTTCATCTGGACTTGATCCAGAAGCAAGAACTATCTTTCCTCCTGCATACAAAATTCCTAACACACCTGGAGAACTCATCGGGAAATTATGTGCGATTGGTAGCACAGCCAAATACACACTATTTTTAGTTATTTGACAAATTTGATTACTCACGCGCAATGAATACATATAGTCATCATGTGTACGCGGTATTAATTTGGACAGCCCTGTACTACCTCCTGACAACTGCAAGAACGCTATTTCACTTGCTTTAATTTCAGGTTCCTTAAAATCTGCTTGTAAATACAAATCAAAAAGCGACGTGTATTTATTTGCCTCACCATGAACGATGATATGTTCAAGTGAATTTACGCTTTTTTGTACCTCACTGGCTAACAATGTATAGTTAAATCCTCCATACGTGTCAGGAATAATATATGCTTTTGCTTCCGCAAATTCACAAAAATAGTGAATTTCGCTATATCGATGGGCTGGAAGCGCATATACAGGAATTGCGCCTAACCGAAACAACGCAAAAACGACATCAAAAAAGGCAATTTGATTAGGCAGTTGAACGACAACACGATCACCTTTTTGTATCCCTAATTTTTGGAAACCTACTGCTAGCTGATTCACTTTTTTATTAAACTCACTGTAAGACACTTCAACTTCTCCATCAGTCATGGCAATTCGATTCTCGTATTTTTTGGCATTTTCCGCCAATAGGTCTCCAAATGTTTTTCCTTCCCAGCATCCTTCCTCTCGATAATATGCAGCATATTCTTCTGGCCAAGTTGGACATCCATCTAGAACCATATTTAATCCCTCCTTCATATTTCAGGACTTAAATGCCTAGTCCCTGCAGCATCGTGCCAAACTTAGCTGCCGTTTCTGCTAATTCATCTTCTGGCTTTGAACCAGTGACTATTCCAGCTCCAGCAAATAACTGAAGGTTTCGACCACAAATTTCAGCACAGCGAATGGTGACTATCCATTCTCCATCTCCTGCCTCATCACACCATCCTACCATTCCAGTAAAAAATCCACGATCAAATGGTTCAATTTCTTGAATCGTATTGCGAGCAGCTTCTGTGGGGAAACCGCAAATAGCTGGTGTTGGGTGTAGAGCCATTGCTAACTCAATGGAAGTCACGTGCGGATCTTTTAGAATACCGTTAATTTCCGTAGAAAGATGCCACATTGCTTCTGTCTTTATTACTGAAGGTGTTGTAGGTACATGTAATTCCAGACAATATTCCTGAAGCGATTTTTTTACTGCATCTACGACTACTGCATGTTCATGTAAATCTTTGGCGGATTCCAATAATTCTTTGGCTTGTTGCTCATCCTCCAACGGATCTTTACAGCGAGGTCGTGATCCCGCTAACGGATTCGCTACTATTTTTTGTCCTGTCTTAGATACAAGCAATTCTGGGCTTGCACCAATTAATGTTCGAGGCTCAGTATCTTTCTGCTCATTCAATGATACATCAACTGCAAATGTGTATCCCGTTTTATTTGAGTAAGCTAGATTTTTTAATAATTGATGTGTATCTATCCTTTCAGCAGAGGTAATATGTAATGATCTGGATAAAACAATTTTTTGTATGTGATCTGTGTCAATAGCCTTTAGCCCCTTACGTACACCTTCCATATATACCTCAGGATCAGGAACTGCCTTTATTTCAAAGGTAGAGCTTGAAGCTTTCCTCCACTCTACTTGCTTTTTCACTTCTAATGGAGCAGCAGTAGATATCTCTTTCGGAATCACCAGTTTCGGTGACTCGGAAAAATCAAACGGGATCGCTCCCATCACAATTGGTCTGGCATGACCAGTCAATTTTGCTTGATTCAACGACTGTTTCATTTGCTCTACTATTCCGTGGCTATTTAACTTATGAACGTTTGCAAAAACTCCTTTACCCAAGATCATTTGCTTTGGCGATGCTAATAAAAAATCGCCCTTTTGATAATTTTGAAGTAAAGTTATCTGTTTACTTTGATTAGAAGCAGTAGTATTTATCAATTTATATCCTCCTTTGTATGAATTTTACAACCCTAATGTTGCTCCACCATCTACACATATATCTTCCATAGTAATATGACCAGCCATATCAGATATAAGAAATAAAATAGTGTTTGTTACATCAACGGGCTCTCCAATTTTTCTTAGCGGAATACCAAGTCGATATTCTTCTGCAGTACCATTTATCGATACTTGTTCTCCTGTGTCATTCTTCCACAGTTGTTTAAGCATCTCGGTGTTCGTTGATCCCGGCGAAACAATGTTGCAGCGGATATTATAATTGGCTAGTTCTAATCCTAAACATTTGACAAACATTGTAGTAGCTGCTTTTGAAGCTGCATATGCTGCCATCGACATTCTAGGCATTCGAGCAGCATTTGAACTAACTACGACAATTGCACCAGCTTGACGAGGGATCATTCGTCTTGTAATGGCTTGGACAATATGGAACACACCGCTAGTGTTGACTTCAAAGGTGGTATCCCAATTTGATTTAGGAAGCGAAACGACAGAATCTAAAAAAAGTACCCCAGCGGCATGAATGAGAATTTCAATTGGTCCTACTTCACGTTCAATCATGTCTATTGTTTCTGCGACCTTTTCATAATTACGAATATCCAGTGTAAAAGCTGTTATGTGATGGCCGTTTTGCTTTAGCTCACTTACAAATGCAAATAGTTTTTCTGTATTGTTATCCAGTGCAACTACATGAGCACCATTATCAGAAAGCCCTTCAACAATGGACTGACCCATGCCACCACAGGCACCTGTTACAACAGCAACCTTTCCAGTTATTCCTGTAAATTGCATGACTTCATTCCTTCCAATCTATTCTTGTACTAAATAGTTATCTAAATCATTCAATTGATAATGATTATCATTATCAATATTTAAGTTAAATGATAACTGTTCTCAATGATGAAATCAAGTAATAATTTGAACTTTTTACCAATTGGAAGTTTAGTACTGCTTCAAAAGAATTAGCGAATCCAAGTATCCTAACTAGCAGATAAGTCTTTTTCATTATGTACGCTAAAAATTATGCAGTAATATGAAAAACCGGAATATTATGATATATTAAATTTTCTTCCCTTATTTATACTTTTCTTTTCTGTAAAAGAACAAAAAGTGCAAACGCCCGAATAGAAACGTAGCGAATGGAGCGAGTCAACGGAAATAAAGGAAACAAAGTGAGCTTACGAGCCGATGATGACTTCTCCTAGGGCAATTCGTGAAGTTGCCTAGGTTTCGGACGCGGCTCAACATGCGCCTATTTATCCACAGGCTCAAATTTTATAGTTTCCTTCATTTCCAAGGCTATTAAAAAACCTGAGCAAAATTCGCTCAGTCCTTATCACTAAATGCTCAGATCTACGCTTCCTATAGTAGCTATTATGGAATAATAGCTACTGCTTGTTTGACCACCACTCCGGCTGCCCACTTCTCTTTCCGTGGGGTTTGTCCTTCAGCTAACTTTTTTAGCAAAACCCGCTCAAAAAAGTGGATCTTCAGGTCAAACATTTCCCACAGGAGTTGAAGTGGCC
>NZ_JAWDHA010000066.1:0-23715 GCF_034190895.1 Virgibacillus sp. M23
GAGGTTGATAGGTTCGAGGTGGAAGCGTGGTGACACGTGGAGCTGACGGATACTAATCGATCGAGGACTTAACTAACTTCTTTTGGTTGTCGTTGAATGATCTCTTATTTAGTTTTTAGGGTACAAATGAATAAGTAATGTATCCGCCTGTAGATATGAGAAAGCATCAAGCAAGGAATGGTTCCGAGCAGATGTTGATTTATCGAATTAAGAAATGTCTGGTAGCAATGGCGGAGAGGTCACACCTGTTCCCATGCCGAACACAGAAGTTAAGCTCTCCAGCGCCGATGGTAGTTGGGGCTTTGCCCCTGCAAGAGTAGGACGCCGCCAGGCATTTTTTTATACTTATTTATAAGTAATACTATTACTATATTTACATGTATATTTTTTATGGTATGATAAAAGGTAATACTGTGTACCTAGCTTAATTATTGATCTATCCTATTCCACAGTAGCTCAGTGGTAGAGCTATCGGCTGTTAACCGATCGGTCGTAGGTTCGAATCCTACCTGTGGAGCCATTTTATGCTTCCATAGCTCAGTCGGTAGAGCACCACCATGGTAAGGTGGGGGTCAGCGGTTCAAGTCCGCTTGGAAGCTTTCCTATAAACCTTGAGATGCAAGGGTTTAAATAAAAGAACACCACTTTTTTATTAGTGGTGTTCTTATTTTTGATACGAATTTGATACGAATGATATTTATTTTTGATAGGGATTGTACCAACGAAAAGCACAAAAAATACGCTTCGGAACTATTTTGGGTTATTCTTGTATCATTCTAAATAATTTACCATTTTAATCTGATTATATAGAATTTTAAGCTATATCTTTGTTTTTAGAGAATATAACAAAGCAAATAGCCATTATATTTAAAAGTAACATTATTCCATAATATATATTTGAAGTGTCATCGAGGTATTCGAAAAAGTACCGAATGATATTCAAAGACAGTATAATAATTAAAATAATTATTTTACGACTCATGTAGACATCCTTTCTTTAAAGAAAATATTTTCTTTCACTTTGAGTTGGTAAAGTACATTTAATTTGTTTACTTATTCTCTTCCTATATTTAGCAACTAATTTATAGAAAAAGTTTCTTATCGGTTTTGGTACTATTTTTAATATAAGTATCGGAAAAAATAATTTATTTGCTTGAGCTATTACGTGGAGAATTGCATCTGAGTATATATACATTTTATTAGAATTAATTAATATTATGCTATCCACGTTATCTCTAATTTGGTTTTCCATTTTAAAATCATTGTACCATTTGCTATTAAAACTTGTAATCCTTAGCGATTTGTTCTTGTTTATTTTTAAAAGAAATTTAATAAAGTTACTACAAAAGTTGCATTCTCCATCATAAACTAGAATCACCATTAAATTTCCTTCTCCTCTCTTTGAATACCTATATATTTCAAATTAGTAACTTTATCTTTAATATACTTAAAGCGATGGCTATATTCTCTATCACTCATAAATTGCAAGTCTAAAACAATCATAATAGCACCAAATGAACTAGACCCATAAAAACAATAATACTTAGATGAAACAGGATTGAGCCAAGTAAGCTTAAATAAGCGAGTATATTTATTGAACACAAAAAAAGGAAAGAATAACTGTGTGAATATAGCCAAATAAGCTCCTAATGTCAGTAATAATGGAGAATTCAATATTAAGTGCTTCAAACCTTCAAACTAATTCATGCTAAAGGCACCTATATTTAGAATATAATACAACGCTGTTCCATCGGAGTTGTTCTTATTAATCTAAAATTTATGTTTCTGATGAATTCTATATAGTAAATGGTTCAACGGATAATAGGGATTGTACCAATGAAAAGCGAAAACATACGCTAAGGAACTGTTCAGAAAACCAGAATTTCCAGCGTAATCCTTATATTTCTCCTTGTCTTATGCTCCTACTTCTCTAGTTTTTTTAATTACCAATCTTTTTCTATTTTCCATCATTCTGGGATAAATTGTCACTAAATAATACGTATATATGTTCGTTTTTTTATGATATAATAAGAACAAACGTTCTTGGTGGTGACCTTATTATGAAAGGATTGCTGAATCGTTCTGTCAAAAGTAAGCAAAAAATAATTATTATTTATTTGGATAGCAATAATAATGTAACTGAGCGTTATATCCGTGTTCTAGAAATACGCGAAAAGAGTATTTTGGCTTATTGCTTCTATCGGAAAAAGGTGAGAACATTTACGCTAAAGAATATTCTTTCAGCAGGATTAGTTAGAAAGCGAGTGGGTGCGTAATGAGTGTAAATGATCGAGGAAGTATTAAATGGACCGCAATGATGATGCCGGAGCATATAGAGTTATTGAAGCAAACATGGCAAGAACAAGAGCGCAAACAAAAACCTATTATAGATGAACAAAAACAAGAGGAAATTAACTTGAAGCTGCAAATGGCAGTGAAAAATGAGCTAACCATCGATTTAAAGTATTTTTTGAATCACGATTTTTATAAAGCTAAAGGGAAAGTAGTCAGTATTGATAGACAGAACAGGTATATAAAAGTGGCAGGCCAATATTTACCTATAGAAAGTATTATTGATGCCTGGATTGATTAAATTTACTTTTTACTAGCAATATATAGTGCGCCATTTTGTTGAATTTCAGCATAAAAGACATCCGATATGGAAGGTACTCCCCTTAATTGAAGTTGCTTTTCTAACCAATGCTTATTTAGGTTTAAGGCAATTAAGTTATTTGTATTAATCTTTCCGTCAGCAATTACAGTCGTTGAGGTAGGTGGAATGCTATTCGTGGCTGGAGGAATGTTCATATCTTTTTTGGTTAACGATTGTTTCGCCTCTTTCTTCATGACGGATAGACTGCCATCTGTTTCAAATATTGCATATTCGACATCCGAGACAGCGAAAACGTTTTTCTTCCTCAATAAAAGGTTTAAATCGTCAATATCTAATCTACTTTTCCGAAGCTCATCCTCCACAATTTCTCCTTTTCGAATAAGAATAATTGGTTCCCCTTCAATAACGTAACGAACGCGTTGTGATTTTATATCTAAAAAACCAAGAAATATGGTAAAAGCACTCCAGCATAGTAATGATAATATTCCATGGAATAGACTGAGTGTAGGGTCAACTGCAAATGAAGCAGCTAATGTACCGATTGAAATAGCAGAGACAAAGTTAAAGAAGGTAAGCTTAGAAATTTCTTTTCTTCCCATAATTCTTGTTAATGCAAGTAAGATAGTAAAGGAAACAGCTAATCTTAGTACTAATTCGATAGTGGACATAATAAGCCTCCATAAACAAAAGGTGTTTTTAGTATTGTTCCAAACATTGGAATTAAAATGTATGAATTAGGATAATTAAAAGGTTGCAGTATAAACAAATAAGAGAAAATTATAGGTACCATCATCGACAGTTCGATACATCACTATTTGGCGATTGACAATTGGAAGGGAAGCAAATGAAGAAATATTATCTCTATATTTTTATTAGCTTGAGTATGTGCTTGTTTTTAACGGGATGCTGGGACCGCGTGGAGATTGAGAATCGAGGCTTTACCGTTGGTTCAGCGATTGATCTAGTTGAAAAAAAAGAAGATGGTACGTTTGAACTAATGCTTACCAACCAAATGGTTGTCCCCTCTGGATTAGGGTCTCCTTTACAGGGAGGTAGTGGTGAGCAAAAAGCATATAAAAATATAACTGCAACGGGCGAAAGTATTTTTGAGATTACCCGAGAAATGTCGACATTATCAAGCAAGACTCCTTTTTTCCAACATATGAAGGTATTAGTTGTTTCAGAAGACATCGTTAGAGAACCACATCTATTTGGAAATATACTAGATGTTCATATTCGCGATCATGAAATGCGTAGAGGGATAAGACTTGTCATAGTAGAAGGAAAAGCAAAAGAGGCGTTAAATATCCTACCCATAGATGAAAAAGTACCTGCATTATATATTGAGTCTTTGATGGAGAACAACTATAAAAATGCAAGCTCACTACAGCCAGTTCATATAGGACAAGTTCAAGAGTTACTGCTAAGTAAAAACAGCTACACGATTCCAGAATTACAGATTGTTAACGATCATTCCGTTAAGTACAAAGGAGCTGCTGTATTTCAAGGTGATACCAATCACATGATATACTCCTTATCTGATGATGAAACCATGGGGCTAAGCTTTTTGACTGATACGAAACAAAATGGACCGATAAAAATCAAGGTAAATGGACATATGGTTGTAATAGAACTAACAGATGTTAAACAAGATATATACTTTAAAAATAAGAAAAAGGAAAACTTACAGGTCGATATAAATATTGATGTTAAAGGGAATATTGGTGAGAGATATGGACTTACTAGTGTATTTAGTAAAAGCTATATAAATAAGGTGAAAGCGGCAACAGAGCGAAAGGTGCGGGCACTGGTTGAAAGAACTATCAACAAGGTGCAAAAAGACTTAAAAGTGGATGTGCTGGGGATTGGTGACAAGCTGTATCGGCGACATTATGATTTCTGGAATACGGTCAAAGACGATTGGGAGAAAGGAGAAAATTATTACTCCCAAAGTAATATTCGTGTGAATGTAAATGTGAAAATTAAAATGGTAGGCTCTTCAGACAAAGTAGAAACGATCAATAAATAAAAAAAACATGCATCCCAATAGCTGTTTGGGGAAGCATGTTTTTTTGCAATTTTTATATAAATTTATTTTTATACATCTCTAATCGCTTGCATGCAAACTCGTATTCTACATTGAATAGGTGCATAATTTGATATGGGGATGCCTTAGGAATGCGTTGTAGCATGAACGTAGGTACACATAAGTGGTAGCTAAAATAATTTGCTTGCCACTCTTGCAGTTCAATGAAGGCTTGAGGTAAATATTCCTGACGACCAGCATGCCATAGGTTATGTGCTATTTCATGGGCAAATTCCTGCCATTGAACTTGTTCGTTATTAGTGGCATTTAAAAAAATAATGCATTTACCATTCTTGTACACAGTTTCGCTGCTAAATTCCCAAAAGTATACGGGTATTTTTAAGGAGTTAGATATATTCTCGATTCTTAGCTCAGTAGGGATCTTTATGTTAATTTTTGCTAATAAATGTTGGATGTAGTCTTCTGTCCTTGAATATAAATACATAGTAGCCCCCTTAATAGAATGTATGTTCGTTTTTGGTGTAAAATAGATGGTGCACAATGTTGTACACCTAGTATATTTCATGTATATGTGGAATCAGAAAAGGGTATATTTAGTGACCATGTAACTAAAGCTTACCAATTAATAATGCTCATACTCAATTAAAATATGATGAACTAAAAAATCATGTCTGATCCTCTTCTTTAAAGGCCTCCCAGATTCTTTTAAGTCTACGGAGGTCTTCTTCTTTATTTTTTGGTAATTCTTTATACCATCTCTCTAAAGATGGGTCATTACGAAAGGCTGCAAACGCTTCTTCTTCCGAAAGCCTAGGATCATCAGATCGCCCTAGTAAATAATCTGTTGTACTAGATAATACAGTTGCCAACCGATCCAATT
Organism: Virgibacillus sp. M23; assembly: GCF_034190895.1. Classification (NCBI taxonomy): domain Bacteria; kingdom Bacillati; phylum Bacillota; class Bacilli; order Caryophanales; family Bacillaceae; genus Virgibacillus; species Virgibacillus sp. M23. Next base: position 5,542 of record NZ_JAWDHA010000066.1, read on the forward strand.
CATGATCTTTGATCGGTCTATCTCCTAGTTCAATTCTGTTCATAACACTCACATTTAAATGAACACGTTTGGCAAGTTCGCGTTGACTCCAATTTCTACTTTCCCTTAACTCAATAATTCTTTTTCCTATATTCAACGTAAACACCACTTTCTATATCAGCAACTAAATCATATCATAATTTCCAAAAAAGAAACAATTCATTTCTTAAACAGAAATACTTTTTTTGACATTTCTAATATAGCAATGTATGATAAGAACACATGTTCTGTTAATTAAAAATGAATGGCTGGGAGGAAGTAACATGTGTTCAAACAAAAATAGGAGTGTAAGGAACAACAATTGTGTTAAATGGGTAGTCAATGAATATAGGCGAGATAAGCGAACCGGTCCACTATTACCAATATCAAGAAGTAATTATGCGCAGCTTTTATTTGAAAAGGGGGCGGGCTTCCATGAACAAGGAACAAATCGAGAGTACGTTAAAAGATTATCATTGGATGATTAAAGAAATAAATCGACAACGTAAGCTTTTAAATGAGGATATTGGTACAAGGTTGGTAGCTCCTTCAGGGATAGAATCATCACTCCCAAAAGCACAGGGAACCGTAAGCGATCCGGTAGCACAGGAAGTAATAAGGCGGGATAAGAAGAGTTCTTGGATTGTTAAACTAGAGAAGAAAGTGTTATTTATTCAAGAAAGATTGCCAGCTATCAAAGACCCTAGAGAGGCTACGGTTTTAGAATGCATGCTTGATGGGATGACAATAAGTGCTATAAGTCAGCATATGGGACTTTCAAGAAGGCATATTTATAACATTAAAGAATCAATTGTAGACAAAATTTCACAGTTTACACACTCTTCTCAGTAAATGACAAGTTAGAATAGCTTGATGTAGACTAGAGTCAAGCAAGATAAATCAACAACGATTTCTCACAGATGCATGTCCGAAATGACGTAAAACTAAACATTTCTTAGCTATCGATAGATATTAAAAAGTCGTGAATGCGCCAATGCGTGTTTAGGGCTTTTTTTTATTGAAATGGTAGTGAAGAAAAAGGAGGTGAAATTCAAGAGAAGATGAATAGTGGTTTGTAGTTGCATTAAGGAAGTAGGAGAGGAAGTACTTACTATTTTATTTAAATTCGGAGGGAACAAAATGGCAGATAATCAAATTAAAATGCAAGAAGGAAAAAACAAAATATTATTATTTCGTTTGCTAGAAAATCAAAGTGAAGAAGCAGCAAAGTTAGTATTTCAAACAGAACATACGTTTAGCTACTCTCGTGAGTTAGAAAGGATTATAACAAAGGATGGTTCCTTAATTAATGTCGGAGAATTAGAGTCAGAAGTTAGCATTGAAGCAATTCAGGCAATGGGTGATCCAGTAGGTGATATGCTTCGCCAATCTGTTATTAAAGGACAAAAGCTTGAACTATGGGAAGTAACAGTAGATGAGGAATTAAAAACACCAGATAATAAGTATCCAGCTATCTATGCTCAAGGTTATTTAGACTCTTGGGAAGACCCGGCAAATGCTGAAGAAAATGCTACAATATCTAGTAACTTTACAGTAGAAATGGAGCCACAATTTGGCGAAGCTACGTTGACAGATGAGCAGCAAGCTGCAGTACAGTACGCTTTCCAGGATACGACAGTCGAAGCACCAATTGGAGAATAAAAACGTATAAGATGAAGCATATGAATTCGTCATAATAGGTGAATTCATATGCTATTTTTATCAATAAATTCAAACACATGGAAGGTGGAAAAATAATGGAATTTGTAATTAATGGAAAAAAACATGATTTAAAATTTGGAATTAAATTTATTCGTGAACTAGATAAGGAATATGAGGTGGATTACCAAGGAATGAAATTTGGTATGGGCGTAAATATGGCATTTATGAACCTACAGCAATTTAATCCAGTGGTTATACATTCTGTAATGAAGGCAGCTACTTCATATTTAGCTACACCACCAACGAATCAGCAGATAGAAATAGCTATTGAAAATTATGCGCAGGAGAATGATGGATTACATGACCTTTTTCTTTCATTGAAAGATGAATTGGGAAAGTCGCCGGTCATGAAGGACACAATCAAACATTTTCAGAAGACAGCAAAAGTGAACAAATAGTAGATTCGGAACAAACATATGAGGAAATTATTATAAATTGCTTTCGATACTTGGCTTTTACCAGTCTCTATCACATTGAAGTTCTAACGTTAAGGGAATATTTATTAAGACTACATGCATTTCAGTTACAGCAAATAGATAGAGAATATAACATGCATAAGCAGGCTTGGTTGAACCATCAAGTGACGCTAACAAAAGAACAAGGTAAAAAACAGGTTCCTATTTATAAGCGATTTAAAGACTTCTTCGATTATGAAAAATATTTGAAGGAGTTGAGAAAGCCGAAAATACGTTTAAACAATCAAATGAAGCGTATGGCAACTATTGCAAAACAAGTTAATTCTAAAAAGGGGTGAGAAAAATCTATGGAAAATCCTAAATCGTACATGGAAAGTTTTATGACAGACATGGGTACATTAAAGGATGTTAGTGGATCATTTACTACACTACAAGAAACTATTGATCCAGTAGTAACTCAACTATCTGAAATGGAACAATCACTTTCGTTTATACCAGGTGTATCAGAAGGGATTACACAAGTGCAATCTGTTCTTGAGCCATTTCTGGGTGTTCTTGGTGGAACAGCTAATACTTTAAATACGATATCTTCTGCTGTAACAGGGTTTATGCCAATGATGCAGGAGCTACAGTCCATATTTAGTGGGTTATTTACCACTTTACTCAACAACCCGTTTGTTTTAGTTATTACATTAATTACCTTATTAGCAGCCACGTTTTTGTATTTATGGAGTACCAGTGAGACTTTTAGGGATATTGTAATTGGAGTTTGGGAATCTATTAAGACATTTATGATGCCTATTATTCAGGAGATAGTTGGATTTGTAATGACTATATGGGGTTCCTTGACGACCTGGTGGATAGAGAATCAAGCCTTGATAATGCAGACATTTAAGACAATTTGGTCAGCTATTCGTACCGTCATAACTACGGTTATTGGGTTTTTACTCCCTTATTTAACAACAGCATGGCAGCTCATTTCAACTGCAATTACGAATGTTTGGAACGTCATAAAAACAACTATAACGATTGCTATGGAGATCATTAAAGGCGTAATTACAACGATTATGAAGGTGATTACAGGCGATTGGTCTGGTGCCTGGGAAACAATAAAATCTATGTTTTCTAATGTATGGGAGATTATGAAGTCGTTTGTTGTTATGAAAGCTACAGAAATCTGGCAGATGATAAAAAATAAATTCACTCAAATTAAAGACACGATTTCATCGTTAATGTCTAATGCCAAAAATGCGGTAGTCCAAGGGTTTATTACAATGGTGACAAATGCTATGACAAAGGCTCAGGAAATAGTATCAGCAGTGCGACAAAAATTTCAAGAAGTATTTCAAGCGGTTAGAACAAAGCTTGCAGCAGCAGTTGTAGAAGTAGGAACACAAATTGCAAAAATGCCAGGAAAAGTACTAGAGCTGGCTGGAAGAATGGTTTCAGCTGGTAAGGATCTCATTATGGGATTAATTAATGGTATTAAGGAAAAAGCAACAGGTGTAGCAACAGCAGCTCTTGATGCAGCAAAGAAAGCGGTAAACGGTGTATTAAGCTTTTTGGGAATTAAGTCACCATCTCGTTTATTTAGAACTATTGGTGATGATACGATGGCTGGGTTTGCTATGGGTATCGATCATATGTCTAAGAAGGTAGTCGATTCTGCAGTTGCTGTTTCAGACAAGGTGCAGGATTCGTTCAATCCACAATTTTCTATGCCAAATATCTCAGGACAGATTAGTAATGTAAATCGAGCGGCCAATCAAAGGATGGAAAATCATATGACAAATGAATGGGTTCATAAACAGCCAGCACATGTAAATGTAGCTATCGGTGGACAACAATTTAGTGCTTTTGTAGAGGACATAACGAAAGTACAAGGACGGCAGAGATTAATAAAAAAGAATTTTGAATAGAGGTGGTGTTTTATGTATAAATTTGTTAATCCAACTGATACTAACACAATTCAAAATGTAACTTCACTTCAAACATTATTCAATGGTAATAATCTAGATAAGGAGTTAAGTGATGATACAGGTAGTTTTGTAACATTAACAGTAAGTGGTCGATCAAATTTAAATCAGCGAATTAATACCATTGATGTACCTGGGTTAGATGGAACAAATGAGTATAGTAATCCAACTTTTGATATAAGAGAAATAACTATTAAATATAAGCTCACTGATCAAACGAAAGAAGGATTTAGGCAGCGTTATAATCGACTTAATTCTTTATTAGACGGTTCAAAGAAAGAACTCGCTTTTACAGATGAAGACGCTGTTTTTTATGCAACATTACAAACAAATGAGGTACCAGAAGAAGAAACGAATAGTGTTATTGGAAACTTAACCTTCTTATGCTCTGATCCTTTTAAATATGGTCCAGAACAACAAATCAACTTTACTGATAATGTAGCAACAGTTGTAAATGATGGTACAGTTGATACAAGCCCAATATTTCAATTGGAAGTACTTTCTCCAATAACATTTGCCATGATTCAAAATCAAAACGGAGATTATATGATGATTGGTAAACCTTATGATATTGAGGGAATGGAGCCTACCCAACCTTATACAGAAATATATAATAATAAACTAAACAGTTTTACAGGATGGTCTAAGATTCCTGGTGGATATATATTTGATGATGACTTGTTAGGAGGAGTTGTGGATGGTTCATTAGCGATTGGGAATGGTCAATGGTATGTTAAAGATTATGGGAGTAATCCAAATGGTTGGCATGGACCAAGTAGAAAAACATCATTTGAAAAATCGATTCAGAACTTCCAAGTTAAACATTATATAACAAGTCTAAGCTATACTGGGCAACTTGGAAAGAATGCTTTATTTTTACTGGACGACAATAATAATATTGTTGCATCAATGGGTGTAGTTGATCAAACTATTTCTAAGTGGAATAATCATGTTGTGTTTAATCTTGCAGGAAACAAACAAATATTTAAATTTCAAGGTTTTAATAATACTCAGATGTGGCTAAGGTTAACAAGAAAAGATACATTATTCACAGCGGAAGTATATCAACTAGATAAGAATGGCAATGTGCATAATAAAGTAAGTAGAGTATTTGAAGATTTAAATGGTCAGTATCAAGCACCTATTACACAAGCCGCAGTTTACGTTTCTAATTATAAGGATTATTTTGCTATTCCGATGTATGTAAATCAACTACAAGTTAATCAAGTAAACAATATATCAGAAAATCAAATCCCTTTTATAGCTAAACAAGGAGACGTTATTACCTTTGATCATGATAAACAAAATCTATTAATAAATGGTGAAAGTAGAAAAGACCTTAAGGATTTCGGGGGAAGCTATTTTCGGTTATTAACTGGTCATAATGAATTATTTTCTTATCCAAAAGGATCTATTCAATCAATTTGTAATTATAGGAAGAAATTTTTATGACAGTAATTCATATCTTAGACCATAATACAGATAAAATCTTAGGGGACTCTACTACTTATTATGATGAAAATCATGTGGAGAATCTTAAAAGAGAAGAAACTTTGTACTTTATAGAACCTCCTAATAGTAAAATAACTTCATTCCTCAATAAAAAAAATCGTGTAGTAGTTCCTGTTGATAATGGTTTTTATCGTGAATTTATTATTGAAGAAGTAACTGGAGCTGAGGAAAAAGAAGTGTATTGCAGTGCATCACACATTGAGTTAAAGAACTTTAGACCGATATCACCAACGGTTTTAAACGGAGCAACAGTAAATACATCTTTAGATTATATTCTTAAGGATACGGGATGGAAAAGAGGAATTACAGATTATAGAGGAACGTGTAATGTTGTTTTTGATGAGTATATAACTCCGTATGATGCATTATTGCACATTTCTAATTTAGATATATATGATTTAGAGTTACAGTTTAGAATTGAAGTAGCTAATGGAAGAGTTTTGTCCCGATATGTAGATATGGTTAATAAGCGAGGTAAGTGGCGTGGGCGAGAAATTGAGTCAAAAAGGGATTTGATTAGCGCAAAACGGACCGAAATTACACGTGACGTAGTTACAGCACTTTATGGTATTGGACCAGAAAAGGAAGATGGTACTAGAGAAGTTGTTATTGTTGAAGATGATGAAGCCAGACAGGTGTGGGGGAGGAAGGTTAATGGAGTTATACATCACATTTGGGGTATATATATCCCCCCAAACTCCCAAGAAATAACCAAAGAAAGATTAAAAGAATTAGCAGAAAAAGAATTGGAAAAGAGGATTAATTCTGTAATTCAATATGAGGTTCAGGGAATAGATATTGAACAAATATTTGATATAGCAGAAGAGAAGGTAGAATTAGGCGATTATATTAGGATTAAGGCAACTGAGTATAATCCCCCTCTATTTCTTGAAAGCAGAATTATTTCTATAGAAGGTCCTATACGTAATAGATCACAGAAAAAATATACACTGGGGGAATTTATTGAATATACCGAAAGAGAGGTTAAGTATAATTGGGAAAACTTAAAAAATAAAATAAGTGAAAAAGTTAGTTTAATGCAATTAAAGAATTTTTCGGAGCCCAAAAAAATAATTAGCGATAAACCGCCTGTTAATGCACATGATGTAGTATGGGTGGACACTTCTCAAAATCCTTATGTGCCAAAAGTGTATAATTTAGGTATGTGGGAAAAAATGACACCTACTGTGGCGGAAGAAATAGGGGCTTATAATAAAACACAAGTTGATGATATTACAAGTGATGCAGATCGATTAACTAAGGGTATTATAGACGTTAGTGCAGTGACGTTGCGTACTTCAAGTGATGGTGCTCGTGTAGAATGGGACGGTTCGAAAGGATTAGTTCAATATAATTCAAACAATATTGCTACTTCATGGTTGGATTTAGAAGGAAATGCACATTTTGAGAATGGTTATTTTAATGGAGAAATACATGCAGAAAGTGGAACTTTTAAGGGAATATTATCAGGTGCGACTGGAACATTCTCAGGGAAGGTTGAAACCTCTCAATTAATTGTAGATAATCCAAATATTGAACAAGATGGAATGGTTGGATTACGGTTACAAACAGCAGCATGGCAAGCTAACGAACAACAACCTTTTCGAAAAACAGGTCATTTAGAATTTAACACATTAAACGATGCGTTGGAAATTTATAAAATAAACCTAAGTGGTGATGAAGTTCCTCTTGATGGCTTTAGAATTAATGTAAAACGGTCTGAATTTATTGGTGATGTAATTGCAAGTGAGAGTTTATATGCAAATAGATTGTTTACTAAGACAATTTACAGCAGTTGGGATCAAAGTAAATTTATTTTAAATGATTATCAAAATGGGAGTATTTCGATAAACGCTTTAGGTAACAACTTGTACTTGGGATATGTAAATACGTCAGAAGTAGTTTCCAATCGCCCTTTTCGAACGGTAGATTTATATGTTAACTCTATTAGAGCAAATACCTCAAGTAATGTTTATTTAAGGGTTCCGGATTCTGGAGGAGAAGTAGTTGTATCTTCTAGCACATCAACTGCTGATTATAAACCTATTCGAGCAAGTGACTTTATAAATTCATCAAGTGAAATGTTTAAAACCAAAATCCATAAATACAAAGGTAGTGCGTTGGAATTATTTAATCAAGCAGTTATTTATCAATATCTTAAAAACGGAGAAACAGAATATGGATTTATAACAGAAAGAGAGACACCGAAAGAAGTTATTAGAGGTAATGGGGTTAGTAGTTATTCAATTCAGGGATTAATAGTAAAAGCTATACAGGAATTGTTTGAGCAAATGAATCAAATGAAAGGGAGGTTGGGAATGTAATGAAAAAAATAAACGGAGATCGTCTATCTGAAATTCAAGCAATTGAATCAGCAAAAATAATAGCACAATTGCAAAGAGAAAAAGTTTATTTAATTGCTGAATTGGAAGAATACAAGAAAATGGAAATCCAAGAACAACAAGATAGCAATACAGAGAATAAAACTTATTAAGTGTTGTTTTTATTTCATAAAAAAATGAATTTGCATATTCTAGCTTTTTAAATGCTAATTTCACAATTTAATTGCTTAATTAAACATTATCGTTGTATTCTAATTTGTGTAGAAATAGGGGGGGATAATAATAGTACAGCCAAAGGTAAGGGAAATGGAGAATAGTGAAAGGTTGGCGATAGTAGAAACAGAGTTAAAGCAACTTAATAAAACGATTACTGCCATGAATGAGAAACTGGATATTTGGAATCAAAGTTATCTTCCTAGAAATGAGATTTACATGATGTTTGAAGTACGTGATAAGGAAATCAAGGCAATTCAACAAAATATTTTATTGGAAGAAGAAAGTAAATGGAGTTTACGTCGCTTATGGCCAGCCTGGTTAGGTGTGGTTATAGCGGCTTTTTCATGGCTAGAAAAATTGTATTAACGGGGGCAGACAAACGTGGACAAAGGCACGATCATTCGTACGCTAGTATTGGCATTGGCGTTGCTTAATCAATTTTTGATAATTGCTAATCTAAACCCTATACCTGGAACAATGGAGACGTGGGGCGAAGCAATCTCTATTATATTTACTGCTACAGCAAGTACATGGGCTTGGTTTAAAAATAACTATATTACGTCAAAAGGTAATGAACAAAGGAAAGTATTACAGCAATCTAATCTGACAAGATAGTCAAGCGGCTAGTCCAAACGGGCAAGTCGCTTTTTTAATATAAAAATAATGAAGGAGGAATTTTTTATGACAAAAATTTTTATTGATGCAGGACATGGTGGTAGTGATCCAGGAGCAACTGGAAATGGATTACAGGAGAAGGATGTTACGTTGGCCATTGCTTTAAAGCTACGTGATATTTTAAACAGTGATTATGAAGGACATTCGGTTATGCTTTCGCGGACAACGGATCAAACATTATCCTTATCACAACGTACGAATATGGCTAATAGCTGGGGGGCAGATTATCTCGTTTCTGTTCATATTAATGCAGGTGGAGGTACTGGATTCGAATCCTACACTTACAATGGTAGCTATTCAGGCAAGGCTGAAACGAATCGATTACGTGCTATTGTGCATAATGCCATTGTGAATGAAACAGAGTTTAGGGATCGTGGAAAGAAGGAAGCAAACTTCCACATGGTAAGAGAATCTGCTATGCCAGCTGTGCTTACGGAGAATGGTTTTATTGACAATGCTGCAGATGCAGCAGCATTGAAGTCGGATGCTTTCCTAAATAAAATTGCTCGTGGTCATGCAGAAGGTTTAGCAAGTGCATTAGGTCTTACCCTTAAAGATGTAAATGATGGGCAAGGATATATTGAAGTAGTTGTTGATTCATTATGGACTTATAATACGGCAAATTGGAATGATAAGGCAGTTATAGTAAATCAAGGGGAAGTCTTTACTGTCATTAGGGACAAGTTCCCAGTAGATGGAGGTTATATGTATCAAATTAAGAGCGGATTGTATATTACTGCAAATCCAACCTATGTAAGGTATTATACGAAATAAAAAATCCGCTAAGGGTGTTGAATCCCCAAAGGTTACTAGATAAAAAAGATTAACCTTTGGGGTTCACCTCACTGTGAGGGAGGATCTTTAACTTTTGCTTATTCAAAATAAAGATCAAAACCTTCAAGTATTTCTCTAGCAGTTTTATTTTTTGCTTAATTGCTTTAAACCTCCACCATAGAAATTTTATCCCACATATAACTGACAGTAAAACCCTCACTGATTGAAGTTTCACTTTATATAGGGTTGGGCGCCTCTGTTAGTCTGTCAAGGTGCTTATGATCGAACCCAGTTTTCCTTTTATGCACATTACTAGCTACATATTTATGTTCAAAAAGTTAATATGGAAATTGGAAACCAATATGATGCTTATGAGCTCCCGATATCTAAGCCAAAATATACCAATTCACATAGTATAATTAAAATTACTATTAACTTAAAAACAATCCTCAGTTCGTACTAATTTTTCCATTAATACCTTTTTAAAATATTTATGTTTAAGAAAATCTACTATAATTAAATTAAGAGGAAGAAGAATTCATAGTACTTGTCTAATGGTAAGGCTTTCTTTGTTATTTTTTGAATAGAGTTGGAAGTTTCCTTAACAATTGTAGCCAGGATAATAGCCAGGGTGGGGATGGCTGTATACATATTGCATCGGGTTATAAGGGTGTGGTAGCGGCATGTTTGGATAATGAACTGAAGTATAACCTTGGTTGTTATTTTTTGATTTGCGACTACATTCATCCGTTGGTCCAATAATAATGGTTTCGTTTTTTATCGGTGCAACGGCCTCTTTCCATGCTTCTGGATCTAAGCAATACGTATGAGCTATAACGTCTACAGGAGTTTTTGTCAAGATATCTGACCCTAAGATATATTCAGGATATGGCGCGTCAAAAATGGCTAGTAAATGTGTGTTGTTCTCTGACGCTTCTTCCCAATGCCACCATCCCTGAGGTATATTTGCAACTTGGCCTGGTGTGATTGGTATATTTTTAACTTCGTTATTGAAAGGGTTCATAAAGGAAACGACAGCTGAACCACTAATACAATACACCAATTCTGCTGCGTTTTGATGATAATGTGGCTCAACAACATGACCCTTGCTTAAATAGATATCAAGTATCGATACATTACTTAATGTATTTAATACATCTCTTCCTAACCGGTTAATATAATTCTCGGAATTCCTTGTAAATAATCGATTCGTATTTAAATCCGAGAAATATTCCACGTCAGGCTTTGTGTAATCCATGTAAGAAGTTACCATAAGCTTTTCTCAACTCCATATATTTAAAGTTATTCACATCATATCTTATGAAAAGGTATGGAAAGTGTGACAAATGCCTATATTGCTTACAACTAAAATTATGAGAAGCTTGCGAGAAAGAATACAAATGACATAGCGTTATGATGAATTAACGAAAGTATGGAACGTGATAGGGTGGCTATAGAAGTAATTCAAGCTAACAGGTAGGAATAAGTTTGATATAGTAGCCTAGCCATCGGTGTTCGTTTAGAAGGTAAATGACCATGTCTATAGGGTGATTGTTAATAATTTTTCTTTTGACATAAACAAAGGACGTACACGAATGCACGTCCCACTACTAACCGCCAATAATATGGTATCCAGAATCAACATGAAGAACTTCTCCGGTAATACCTCGGGAAAGTTCACTCATAAAGAATAGTGTAGCATCTCCAACTTGATCCTGATCCACATTTTTTCGAAGAGGAGCTTTTTCTTCGATCATCCCTAATTTTTCGTTGAAACCAGACACTCCTTTGGCTGATAGTGTACGAATTGGTCCGGCAGATACTGCATTAACTCGAACACCATATTTACCCATATCTTCAGCTAAATATCGCACGCTTGCTTCTAGAGAGGCCTTGGCAACACCCATAACATTATAGTTTGGAATAACCCTTTCTGCACCAAGATAAGTTTGTGTAACAATACTTCCACCCTCTGTCATTAGGTCCTTTGCGGCTTTTGTTACAGCTACTAAGGAATAAGCACTAATTTCCTGAGCTAGTAAAAAGCCATCTCGTGATGTGTCTGCATACTCACCTTGTAATTCCTCTCTGTTAGCAAAGGCTACTGAATGAACGACTCCATGAATGGTTCCAATCTTTTCTTTTATGGTAGAAAAAGCTTCAGTAATGCTCTCGTCATTAGCTACATCACAGGATACAATCAACTTAGCTGTAATATCATGCTTATCAAGAAGCTTTGTCAATTTCTTGTAAGAACGATCTTGTCTATATGTAAATATTAGATTTGCTCCTGCTTTATGTAAGGATGATGTTATTCCCCATGCGATGCTTCGTTCACTTGCAACACCCATGATAACAATGTTTTTTCCCTCTAATAAATTCGTCATCAAAGTACCTCCATAATAATTCTTTTGTACATTATAACCTATCCCATAAATTGAAAGAAAGTCTTATCTATTGTATCATAGGACACTTCGTAATAAATTGCATCAAACCTTTGATCTTGTAGGGGTTGAAACGAAAAAATAAAAAAAATTAAATTCCCCCTTTACAAACCATTCATATCTGGGTATAATGAAATTCGTTGGTTTACGACAGAGTTTAACAAAATTCGTTGTAACATATGCCAAATAAATGTTTGGCCCGTTGGTCAAGTGGTTAAGACACCGCCCTTTCACGGCGGTAACACGGGTTCGAATCCCGTACGGGTCACCAATATTATTTTAATATACGAGTGGTTTTGGAGGATTAGCTCAGCTGGGAGAGCACTTGCCTTACAAGCAAGGGGTCGCAGGTTCGAGCCCTGCATCCTCCACCATAAAGCCGGCCTAGCTCAACTGGTAGAGCAACTGACTTGTAATCAGTAGGTTGGGGGTTCAAGTCCTCTGGCCGGCACCATTTTTTACAAACCATGAATAAATTATAATATATAGTTAACAATATGGAGGGGTAGCGAAGTGGCTAAACGCGGCGGACTGTAAATCCGCTCCCTCAGGGTTCGGCAGTTCGAATCTGCCCCCCTCCACCATTTTTATTGTTGGGCTATAGCCAAGCGGTAAGGCATCGGGTTTTGATCCCGTGTACCCCAGGTTCGAATCCTGGTAGCCCAGCCATTTTTTTATTTATGGGTCTTTTTTTAAGAAGAGCCCTATTTTTTTGATGAATGAATTTTTCAACACGAGCCATTAGCTGGCCGCAAGCATCAGCGAATTAACTACTAGATGCAGGCCTGCGAGGAGTGTGGCATCAGCGAGTTGTCATTCAACACGGCGAGCACCATTTTTTGTCAAGCTAAAGCTTAACGTATAAATTATTATTTTCAACACGAGCCATTAGCTCAGTCGGTAGAGCATCTGACTTTTAATCAGAGGGTCGGAGGTTCGAATCCTCCATGGCTCATTTATATTAATAGTATAGAAACGTCATATAAAAGGTGGGATAAACAAGGTCGTTATGGAATGTAGCAGCCTTGTTTATTTGCATTTTAGAGTGATTTTTTACATAATAGTAACAGTTATTTTTTTATACATAGCATGGTATTATGATATCATGTTTTCTTGAGTGAAAGTCCTTAAAGAGAGACAACATTTTCTAATGAAAAATGGTACAATCGTGATATAATTTTACTATAGATAATGCCTGATAATAATTTATTCCGTACGAATTTCTATATACAACAATTAAAAGGATGATAGGCAATGGAGACCTCCAGAATTCCTGGTTTTTATAAGAAGTCGGTGGAAGAACGCAGAGATTTGCTGAGAGACATGCATGGGTTGACAGATCAAGATATAAATACCTTAGCTGAGAAGGAAGCGTTATCCCCTGATACAGCTGATAAGATGATTGAAAACGTTATTGGTACTTTTCCCCTTCCGTTAGGATTAGGATTGAATTTCTTAATTAATGGGAAAGAATATGTAGTACCAATGGCGATTGAAGAACCTTCTGTTGTTGCTTCTGCTAGCCATATTGGGAAAGTAGTGAGAGAAGCAGGAGGTTTTACAACTGAAGCAACAGAGAGAGTCATGATCGGACAAATTCAGGTTGTTGGATGCCCAGATTTGCAACAAGCTAAAGATAAATTGGTAGCAAAGAAAGATGTACTAATTGAAAATGCTAATGCTGCTTACCCAAGTATTGTGGCAAGAGGCGGTGGTGCAGAAGACCTTGAAGTACGCATACTAAATGAAGAATCCAACTCAGCTTATCAGCAAATGCTTATATTGCATTTATATATTAATACATGTGATGCAATGGGAGCGAATATTATAAATACCATGGTTGAATCGTTAGCTCCGATGGTTGAAGAATTAACACAGGGCAAAGTTTATTTGCGTATTTTGTCTAATTTTGCGGATAAATGCTTAGCACGCGCAAAGTGTGTTATTCCTCCTGAGCTTTTAAGAACTGGTGATTTTTCTGGTGAGGTAGTAAGAGATGGTATAGTAAGCGCCTATGAGTTTGCTGCTTCTGATCCCTACCGAGCAGTAACGCATAATAAAGGAATTATGAACGGTATCGATCCAATTGTAATTGCAACCGGAAATGATTGGCGGGCTGTCGAAGCTGGCGCTCATGCTTATGCGTCTCGAAATGGCCAATATGGTTCAATGACAACGTGGTCGGTTGATAAGTCTGGAAACCTTGTCGGTGACTTAGAATTGCCAATGTCAGTAGGAACGGTAGGAGGATCTATTCGTGTTCATCCTATTGCAAAAATTGCCCATAATATCTTAAATGTTGAATCTGCCCAAGAACTAGCACAGGTAATAGTAGCCGTTGGTTTGGCACAGAATCTAGGTGCGCTAAAAGCATTAGTTACAGATGGTATACAAAAAGGCCATATGGCTTTACATTCTCGTTCTGTTGCTATTGCAGCAGGAGCTACTGGGGAGTTGATCGATATCGTATCTGAGAAATTAGTAGAAATGAAGGAAATCCGTGTCGGAAAAGCTAAAGAATTGGTGGAAGAATATACAAAATGAGTGCAGAAAAGGCAACAACAACAGAAAAAACAGCTATTGGAATAGCTCATAGTAAACTAATTTTAATCGGAGAGCATGCAGTTGTACACGGACAACCTGCTATTGCTATTCCGTTTCCATTAGTAGGTGTAGAGTCCGTTGTGGAACAAGTACCAGGTACAGTGAAAATTGATACTACTTTCTACCATGGTCCACTTACGTTGGCACCAGAATCATTACATGGTATTGTGCAATGTATTCAAGGAACCTTAGAGTATTTAAATATGCCTTGTCAGGACTTGTTAATTCGCATTAAATCCTCTATTCCACCTGGAAAAGGACTTGGGTCAAGTGCTTCAGTGGCTATTTCGGTAGTCCGTTCATTATTTGCTTATTTTAATGAGGACTATACGGATGAGGATTTATTACGATTGGCTAATATAGCAGAAACCTTTGCACACGGTGCTCCAAGTGGTATTGACACGTTGACAATTACATCCCAATCCCCTGTTTGGTATGAAAAAGAGCATCCTATTGACTTTATAGAACTAAGTGATGATTTTCATTTTGTAGTCGCGGATTCCGGACGGATCGGCGATACTCGTTTGGCTGTTGAATCCGTTGCTCATCTAGTAAAGATGGCTCCAAAGAAAATTCATCGTAAATTGGAGCGCATTGGTAAATTAACACATCATGCAAAGCAAGCGTTGGAAAAAAAGGGTAAACATATTTTGGGACATATGTTAAATGAAGCCCAAAAAGAACTAGAGGCGTTAGGAGTAAGTGATGCTGGCTTAAATCGCTTAATTAATTTTGCCCGAAAAGAAGGAGCATTAGGTGCGAAACTAACAGGTGGCGGTAATGGAGGTTGCATTATTGCTCTTGCCCAAAATGAGGTACACTCCAGACAGCTCGCTGATAAATTAAGAAAATTTGGCGCTCATGCTGTTTGGCCATTTGTTCTAAAAGGAAATAAGGACAAATAATAGCATAGAAGGAGACTCATGCATGAAAGCAACTGCTAAGGCACATACAAATATTGCCTTAATTAAATACTGGGGAAAGCGAAATGAATCCATTATACTACCAACAAATAATAGCCTATCACTTACCTTAGACGGCTTTTATACAACAACAACCGTAGCGTTTGATGATTCTCTTTCTGAAGATCGATTTAAATTAGATAACCAACTGATAGCAGGTGATCAGTATAATCGTGTTACAGCATTTCTTGAACTGATAAGAAAAATGGCAGGGAAGCACATTTATGCAGATGTTGAATCGGTAAACGATGTTCCGACTGCGGCAGGCTTTGCTTCATCAGCATCTGGTTTTGCTGCATTGGCTGCTGCTGGTACGAAAGCAATTGGATTGAATTTAACCAATCAAGAGCTTTCTCAATTAACACGTCAGGGCTCTGGATCTGCTTGTCGTTCTATATATGGAGGCTTTGCGGAATGGGAAATGGGAACGAAAGAAGACGGTTCAGATTCATATGCTGTACCGATCGCACCAGCTGACCATTGGGATATCCGAGTCGCCGCGGTAGTGTTATCATCTACCAAGAAAAAGGTGTCAAGTCGTACAGGTATGAAGCGGACGGTAGAGACGTCGCCATTTTTCCAAGGGTGGATTGATAGTATCCCAAATGATTTAACACAGATTAAACATGGCATTCAAGATCGTGATTTTCAAAAAGTCGGGGAAATTGCTGAAGCGAATTGCTTGAAAATGCATGCAACAACTTTAGGTGCTAATCCGCCATTTACTTACTGGCATGATACTACACTAGCCGTCATGCAAACAATTCAAGAAATGCGTGCTCAAGGTATTCCAGCTTATTTTACAATTGATGCAGGACCAAATGTTAAAGTTCTCTATTTACCTGAGCATGAAAAAAATGTCGAACAGACACTTATAAATTTACCTGGTGTATCAGATATACGATTAAGTAAACCGGGTCAAGGAGTAACCTATTTGTAGGGGTTGAACGATTTGTCACAAACATCAATGACTATAAAAGTACCAGGAAAATTAATGATGGCTGGAGAGTTTGCCGTATTACAACCAAATAACCATTTGGTTGTAATGGCTGTTGATCGTTATGTATTTACGACAATCCAGCTAAAGGATACTAACAAGATTAGTTTAATGGATTTTCAATTAACGAATCTATCATGGAAATATAGCGATGGGAAAGCTGTCATTGCCTCTGATGATCCGCGAACCCGTTTTGTAGAAGAAGCTATGACAATTGCCATCACTTATTTGAATGAAAAACAAATTTCACCAGCACCTTTTCAACTAACTATCAATAGTGAGCTAGATGATGAATCTGGTGTAAAATATGGGCTAGGCTCTAGTGCTGCTGTAGTAACCTCAGTTATTGCTGCTATTTTAAAACAATTCCTCCCATTTGACCCTACTGCTCAACTAATATTCAAACTTGCATCGATCTCACATGTTATTACACAAGGAAATGGATCGGGTGCTGATGTAGCGGCATCTTCATATGGAGGTTTTCTTGAATATTCCTCTTTTCAAGCAGAATGGTTAAGAAAAGCTCATAAAGATGCTAAATCTCTAACTGAACTTTTGCAATGTGACTGGATATATTTTTCGTTAGAGCCGGTTCAATTGCCGAAAAATGTCTATATGTGTATTGGTTGGACAGGTAGCCCTGCATCCACACCGAAACTTGTCGATAAGATTTTACAATTGAAATCGGATAATTTGACACAATTTAACCATTTTCTCTCGGAAAGTGAAAAGGCGGTTTCGAAGATTTTAACCGGAATGAAGCAGAATAATGTAGAATCCCTGTTCGATGGTGTTAAGCAAAATCGACACGCGTTGGCAACGGTTGGACAACATGCAAAAATAGCTATTGAAACACCTCTTCTTTCTAAACTATGTGACTTGGCAGAAGCTTGTGGAGGTGCTGGTAAACCTTCCGGCGCAGGGGGTGGCGATTGTGGAATTGCTTTTATGCCCTCACAAGAACAAGCGCAGCAACTAATGGAGATGTGGGAAAAAGCAGGAATAAAACCACTGTCACTAAACCCAAGTCCATTTGGTGCAAAAATAGCTGAATCATGATGAATATATGGATGTTACCATAAGGTAGTATCTTTAGCTTAAAATGCAAGCAGTCTCTGGCTTATTTGCCGGGGATGCGGATATACAGAACAAAGTGAGACTCCCCTTTATCTGAAGGAGAGTTTTTTTATAGTTTAGAAAATTACATGTTGATAAATATGGGCGCTTTGAGTCGCGCCCAGAAACGAGGCGACTTCACGAATTCCTACGATAAGTCATCATCGACTCGCAAGCACTCCTTGATTCCTTTATCTCCGTTGATGCGCTCCAGTTGCTACATTTCTATCGGGAGCTTCCGCTTTTGTTCTAAGTTAAGAAAGTATAAAATCGGTGCAATGACTGCGTTAAGCCAAGTAGTTATTTTGAAATGTTTGATGTATATTGGCAATGCTCCGACTAATTACTTCGCTTTCCGTGGGCACGGCCTCAACTAACTTTGCAAAGAAGAACACGTTGC
>NZ_JAWDHA010000067.1:0-23589 GCF_034190895.1 Virgibacillus sp. M23
CTGAAGGACAAACCCCACGGAAAGGGAAGTGGGCAGCCGGAGTGGTGGTCAAGCAAGCAGTAGCTATTATTCCATAATAGCTACTAGAGGAAGCGTAAATCTGAGCATTTAGTGATAAGGAATGAGCGAATTTTGCTCAGTTTTTTTAGGTGAGGAAGTATGATTCACTTATGCTTTTAATTGTTGTGCAAACGCAACGAAGCTCTCTAGTGAATCTGCATTGCTTAAAGCTCCTTTATTAACAACCTGCTCTGCTGGTTTTCCCATCAATAATTTCTTTACAGGAATCTCTAGTTTTTTCCCATTTAATGTTTTAGGTAGATCAGAGACTTGATGAATTCCGGTTGGTACATGTCTTGGAGAACAGTGAGTTCGAATATGTTTTTTAATTGATTCCTCTATTTCAGTAGTTAATTCATATCCCTCTTTCATAACAACGAAAAGAGGTACAAAAGAATCTCCATCTATTTTTGGTATATCAACAATTAAACTATCAGCTACCTCCTGAACATGGTCTACTGCACGATAGATTTCGCTAGTACCAATTCGAATACCTCCACGGTTGATTGTTGCGTCTGACCTTCCATAGATAATACATGTATTTCTTTCCGTAATTTTAAGATAATCCCCATGGCACCATATTCCAGGGAAGACATCAAAGTAGCTATCGTGAAGTCTCGATCCATTCGTATCATTCCAAAAATAGATTGGCATAGACGGAAAAGGTTCAGTTAAGACAAGCTCACCGACATTTTCTATTTCAGGCTGTCCTTGCTCATTAAAGCTTTCAATTTTAGCACCTAGACCACGGCATTGTAATTCTCCGGCATAGACTGGAAGTATCGGGCAACCTAATATAAATGCTGTACATACATCCGTTCCCCCACTTGCAGAAGCAATCCAAATATCTTTTTTTACATTTTCATAGCACCATTGAAATCCCTCTGGTGGTAGAGGTGAACCTGTGGAGCTAATATTCTTTAGATAACGAAGGTTAAACAATTCTTTTGGTTGGAATGTATCCTTCATACACGCTGTAATATAGCTTGCACTTGTACCCAGAACAGTCATTTTTGTTTCTTCAGCTAGTTTCCATAGCTTTTCTTTCGTTGGATAGCCAGGATTTCCATCGTATAAAATGATGGTACTACCGGTTAGTAACCCACTAATAAGGAAATTCCACATCATCCAACCAGTAGTCGTAAACCAGAAAAAACGATCATCTTCTCCTAGGTCAACATGGAAGGTTAATGCCTTTAAATGCTCTAGTAAAATTCCGCCTTGACTTTGAACAATTGGTTTTGGCTTTCCAGTAGTACCAGATGAAAACAATACCCATAAAGGATCATTGAAGGATACATATTCAAAGGACAGCCTTTGATCCTGATGTTGAGATGGAATAGCTTCCTTCCATAAGGTCACAGACGGAAGCTGTTGAAAGGTTGCCTCTTTATCTAAGTAAGGAATTGCAATCGTTGCTTCGAGTGTTGGTAAGCTAGCTTCGATAGTAGAAGCTACTTCTGTTCGATCAAAATCCTTTCCCCCATAGCGATAGCCATCCACAGTGAAAAATACCTTCGGTTCGATTTGTTGAAAACGATCAATGACGCTCTGTGTACCAAAATCAGGAGATGCACTAGACCAAATAGCACCAAGGCTAGCTGTAGCCAAAAATGCTACAACTGATTCATATATATTAGGTACGTAGGCGACAACACGATCACCTTTGTTAATTCCTAAGTTCTTTAGTGTGTGTTGCATAGCTACTGTATCTTGGTATAATTTTTGCCACGTTACTTCCGTAGTGGTACGGATTTCTGATGTATGAATAATTGCAGGCTGTTCAGAGAAAGCACGCTTATTAAAGATATGCTCGGTATAATTTAATGTAGCTTCTGGAAACCATTTAGCTCCAGGCATTTGATGAGACGTTAATACAGTTTGATATGTATCCTTTGCTTTAATCTCGAAATACTCCCAAATAGATGACCAAAATGCTTCGATTTCATTAACGGACCATTTCCAGAGGGAGTGATAATTCTGAAAGTCTAAACCTTTATGCTGTTTGAGCCAATGTATATAGTGATTAATTTTCGAGTTTTTTTTCCTCTCGTTACTTGGCTCCCAAAGTAGTGTACCTTCACTTACTTGTTTCAACTCGTTCCCTCCTGTTCATGAAAAAGATTACTTCTATTATATGTAAACGCTTACGGTCTGTAAAGGAACCTATATTTCTGGAAAATCTTATCGGATAGGGGCAGTACGGAAGCTCCAACTCAAGTGTACCACGTCCCTTTATTGGACGTGGTACACTTGAACGTTCTATTCTATACGAGCAAAAGGCTTTAATTGTTGGCTAATATATCAGAAAAAGTTTTCATATAAGCTGGTAAATCAGGTGGTCGCCGACTCGATACTAGGTGACCATCTACTATTACTGCTTTATCTACCCAATTGGCACCTGCATTTTTCATGTCGTCTTTTATTCCTGGAGTACTTGTCACTTGTTTTCCTTGTAAAATATTTGCAGAGATAAGTACCCAACCGGCATGACAAATTTGGCCAATAGGTTTATGTGCTTTATCCATTTCTTGAACCATTTTAATAACCTCTGGATATCTTCTTAATTTATCTGGTGCCCAGCCACCTGGTACTAGAATTGCATCGTATTCTGAAGTCTGTATATCAGTGAATGCATAATCTGATATAGCTGGAACACCAAATTTTCCATGGTATGTTATTTGTGCTTCCTTACCAATTAAGTGAACCGCTGCCCCTTCTTCCTGCAAACGTAAAACGGGATACCATAGTTCAAGATCCTCAAAATCGTGTTCAACTAATGCAATAACCTTTTTATTATTTAAGCGCATAGGTCCCCTCCGTTATTCTAAATATAATGTCAGTGTAACAAAATTGGATCATAAGAAGAAAGCAGAAAGAACATATAAAAGCTTATTTTTGCTGTTTTTCTCGAATAGAAGCATTTAATGTAGTTTCTATTTGCTTTGTGATCATTTGTGCAGCACACCAAAATAGTAAATAGGTAAGGAGGAAAAAATATACTATATCTAGCTGGCTCTTTTTCATTATTACAGACGTGACAGTATGCGTAATGAATTATGGTATAAGATACGTTATTTGCTGTTTAAAACAATCAAAATGATGTATAAGAGCAAGAAGTAACTAGTATGTATTCAAAAATATTGGTTTTGGAGGACTTGCTTTTGGAATGTTATTGTTTAGTGAACGACTTGCTATGTTTAAACATTGAAGAGGTGAAGTAATGAAAAGTATTAGTAACGTCTTCGGGATTCATTAGCCCTATGTATCGTAGTAGTAAATTTGGGGTTATTTAAGCCTAAGCATTTAGTAGCGTATAAGAGTATTCAGCAACAATAACTGCTCTTATATCTGATTATTTTAGTTGGTATTATTTGTTGATTGTTATGCTTGTGTATTGTATTTATCTTAATTTCTCTAGGTATGGCAACGCAAAGCTTGGAAAAGAAAATGATAAGCCCGAGTTTAGCTTAACATCTTAGTTTGCGATGCTTTTCCGTGCAGGAATGGGAATAGGTCTGGATGTTACAAATGGAACATTAAACCCACATAACTCTGTCAAAATTATGTGAAAAATAATGCAATCGGCAGTTGCGGGCAATAATGGTGTATTTTAGCGGTATACTAAGTTTACAGAATATGCTTATTATTGCAGCCTTGCCTTTTCCGTAGTTATTCTGCTGATGGGTAAACCTATTAGAAAACTGCGCAAACGGAATACTAAAAAACGTCGCACTTAGCCCCCGATTAAATTTTTACCCTGAAGAGACGGCTTTTGTCATCTAGGTTTAAAGATGTAACCGTGAGGGCAAGTGCTTACGTTAGATACGAGCGCGATACATTATGAAGAACTTCTTGGAATATAATATGCTACCTTATCTGATCTGGGTGAGTAATGCTTATTTAAATAATGGCAGTTTTTCTAAGAAGATAATATCATCACGATTAGCAGCATCCCCTTCTGCTAAAATCGCAGCTTTTGCAGTGACGTGACCTCCTGCATCGGCGACTAAGCTCTCAAGTGCCATCATCGATTCGCCAGTACTAATAACATCGTCAATTAATGCAACCCTTTTTCCCTTTATTCTGGCTACATCGTGTTTATCTAAACATAGTAATTGTTGTTTTTGTGTGGTGATGGAATTTACCTCGTGAATCAGAACATCTTCCATATAGGGCTTCACGCTTTTACGTACAACAATATAGCGATCCATTTCTAGATGCTTTGAAAGCTCATGAATAAAGGGAATTCCCTTGGCTTCTGCAGTGACAAGTATATCGACCTCTGGTAATTTTTCAGCTAATAATGGTGCAGTAGCACTAATTAATTCCGTATCGCCAAGAACAACAAAGCTTGCAATTTTCACTTCGTCATTAATCGGAATGATTGGTAAATCTCTTGTTATTCCTGCTACCTTTAATGGATAAGTGTTCAAATCAATTCCTCCTAAAAATGTTATCGTACAATGGTAGTAGATTATGTTTAAAAAGCGTATATTCTATAATATTTAAATGCCGAAGATACTTAGTAGAAATTGCATGACAATGCCTGCTAACATTCCTAGGAATGGATCAGCAATGGCAGTTACTACCATTGTTACTCCAGCAATGATAGTTGAACCCGATCCATCTGTGCCAAGAGCTGCAGCTGCATTACCAGGTAGCGTAACAATGGCACCTAATACAAATAAAAAACCAGCTATAGATGCACTTGGTACAAACTTACCTATTTTCGGTAGTAATCGTAAGAATAAAATAATTGCCATAATGATCATCATCAGTACACCAGCCCATACAGCGTGTGGTGCACTTGCAGTTGCTGAAATTACCACTTCAACCGGTCCTCCACCAAAAAGTGCGGACCCCATATCTGCTAAGCTGCTAATAATTGTGATCGTGTCAACATTTACATCAGTAGCAGCAATCTCCCCATTTATTTTCCCGAATGCAATGTTAGCTCCAATATTTAAGCAAACCATAGCTAAGGCACCACGAATGACCATAGGGTTTAGCAGTAGTTTTTGTAGGGAAATTTTTTCTTTAGGCAGGTCCTTTTTGCCACCTGTTTGATCTTTTTTCATAAAGAAATAGATTACACTAGATAGAATAACGGAGATTGTAATGGTGTAAACAAGGTCTCGCGTTGCGACATATACAAGTAATGCGCTGGCAAAGGATGAAATACCAACAATACGATCTTGCTTCGCCATATCCCAGGCGACTTTTGCCAGCATTATTCCTACACCAGCCATCATACCATTAGTTATGACTGGACCAATCCAATCAATAATCTGTTCTAGTAGACCGAATAAACCAATAACAAGCATGATAAGTGCACCAAAGAAAATCATGGAGAGTCTTTCTCGCATGTTTTTTCCCATTGTACCAGCTAAGGTGATGGTTTCTGCTTGATAAGAAATGACGGCTACATTACTTGTTACCGCGTTCCCGAATGCTCCAATGATAAAGGCGATGGCGGTAGGTACAGAGGCGAAGCCAAATGTAAGTGCTAGTAATCCTTGTGGAAGGCCATTAAGCACACCACTAATTGCAGCTAAAAAATCTTTGATGATGTCCATCTGTTTTTCTCCTTATCCCCCCGGGAAATGAATGGTGACTACACTACCAACGAATATAATGATAAGAAAAAACCGCCCAAAAATTGAACGGTTTTTCGCTAGAGTAAAAGCACCGTCCATAGTGAAGTAATTTACGGTTACTTCGTAGAGACTCCCAATCCATATTATTGGGAATATATGGGGTATATTTTTTATTTTTTACGAATGACAATGCCATTATAATATAAAATGTTTACTTTTTGTAGGTAAAAAAATGGAAAACAGCGAAAAAACAATGATTTTTTAATGTAAATCCATACAAAAGAAAAGGAGGGACAAAAGCGTTTTGTTTACTTCAAACAGGTTCTATCGCTGCTCCAGCAAAAATACTTCGCTATCTGCGAGCAAGGATTTAGTTGTACTTTTACTGCAGGGTAAGGAAGGATTAGGCAGCGATACATCGTACGCAGAAAAATGCTCTTCTTTTCAAGGAGTTTATGTATTTTGGCTGCAATTCGTAGTAACATTTATCCCACATATAACTGCAGTAAGAACCTAACTACAAGGAATAAAGTGAAACCACTATTGGTAAGTGGGGGATCGACCGCCAGTAAATGTTCGATCAGTTCAAAGGCCTTTAGGTCATACCCTTGTGGTGGTACTAATCATCAGTGTGTGATAAACAAACCCCAAGGATTTAAGGTTCACTTTATTTTATCGTTCGGCTTTTGGGTTTTTCATTCGTCCCAGACCTTTGAAACAATTGATGCGAGCAATGGTTTGGTTACTACCACTCACTGAGGGAACTTCACACAGTTATTCAGCTCGTTGGAGTTTCGTATATGCTTATTGCATCTACCCCTTTTAAGATATCACCTATAGTAAAAGGATATTATCCTTATGATCGAAACCATTTTTTAATCTTTGAAAGGGTGGAGGATTGTTTATCATTTTGTTCTTCTTGTTTTTCTGATTGAATCGGATCAGTTTGTATAAAAATATCTTCTTTATCAATGGCATAGTCATAGGTTAAAACTGCTCCAATATCCGTTTCTACTTCTTCATTGGTTACGGTTGAATACGTAATATGGTACTTATTTGCTAAGTGTTTTTCTTCCTTTAAAAATCGATGAGAAACATCGCCATTAATAAGTAATGTTGCCTTAGGATGTTCTTTCATCGCTTCCTCTAGTTGAGCTAAGCCTTTATCAGACATAACTTGTCCCTTTGTTAAGGCGAGAACAATTCGTTCTCGAAGTGTTCCTAGAAATTGTTTACGTTCATGGTCTTTTGGTAGTCTCGTGCCATACATGCCTTCTGTAAGATAGTCATCTACATTTTTCTTACTCATCTGTATTCCTCGCTTTTTTAATATAGTTGTTGTTTTATCCCACAAATAACTGGCACTAATACCCCCACTTCAAGCAATAAAGAAACCAATATGGATAAGTGTGAGTCGCCTGCCAGTAAATGTTCGATCAGTTCAAAGGCCTTTAGGTCATACCCTTTTGGTATGGTACTAACCATCAGCAAGGAGAACCCCCCCCACGGATGGAAGTTTCACTTTATTTATGGAATGACTATAATTGGAATTGTATTAATACCTCTATTGTACAAATGCCCCCTGTTAGAAGCAACGAAATTAGTGTTAAATAAAAAGTGGGCGAGACAAAAGAAAGGAAGTTAAAGAAAATCTGAACTATAATCCGAGTATACGAAGTGATATTCGGATCGTAGTTCAGATTGTTTTCGTAGTCTAAGAAATTATAAAATTAGCCCAGATATACCAGGCTTAGTTATCCTTAACCACAATAATATCCATGTTAGTAAATTATTTTCCTTTTATTCGTTTATTAGCTTGATCGCTTCGTTGTTGAGCTTCTTTATCCTCATGATCTGCTAATTCTTCAGAAAACTCAACATCAATACCATCTGACTTTTGGTTTTTAGGAGTTTGTGAAAGAAAATTATTCTTTGATTTATGATGCTCATCTTTTCCCATGTTTTCACCTCGTTTTTATGATCTCATGGTTATTATGCATCATAAATAGCTTTTCTATTTACGATCGCCACCTAGTAAATCGAATAAACCTCCGGCAATACTTCCTTCCCCTTTTGATCCACCCTTTTCAGGAGCGGCAGCAAAGATTCTACTAGCCAGTCTACTGAATGGAAGTGATTGTACCCAAACAGTTCCAGGTCCGCGTAATGTCGCAAAAAACAGTCCTTCCCCGCCGAATAATGCGGTTTTTACACCGCCAACATATTCAATGTTATAATCAATACCTGAATCCATCGCAACAAGGCAGCCTGTATCTACGCGTAGTGATTCTCCGACACCAATTTCTTTTTTATGTATGGTACCACCCGCATGGATAAACGCCATTCCATCTCCCTCAAGCTTTTGCATAATAAATCCTTCACCACCAAAAAATCCTGTCCCAATTTTTTTCTGAAACTCTATACCTACCGAGACTCCTTTTGCAGCTGCAAGAAACGCATCTTTTTGGCAAATTAACTTGCCATCAATTTCACTTAAATCCATCGGAATAATTTTACCTGGATATGGTGAAGCAAATGCTACATGGCGCTTTCCTGTACCTTCATTAGTAAATGCTGTCATAAACAAACTTTCTCCGGTAAGAACTCGTTTTCCTGCACCAAATAATTTACCCATCAAGCCTCCATCCTCTTTAGATGAGCCATCTCCGAAAATGGTTTCCATTTTGATTTGTTCATCCATCATCATTAAACTTCCTGCTTCAGCAATAACGGTTTCTTGGGGATCTAATTCAACCTCAACAAACTGCATGTCATCTCCATACAACTGATAATCAATTTCATGGTTATTCATAAGACCACTCCTTTTAAAATTGGAAAAATACGTACTTTTCTAGTATACGTATAAAAATGCTTTTAAGATTCAAAAAGATTGGGAATTCAAACAAATAGAAATGCTATTATTCCATATACTAGTTAATGGGATATAAGCTACTTAAAGGAGGGTGTACGTTGTCATTAAATTTAACGCAAAAATTAATTAAAGATCACTTAGTAGCTGGTGACATGGTTCCGGGTGAAGAAATTGGTCTGAAAATGGATCAGACCTTAACGCAGGATGCTACTGGGACATTGGTCATGTTGGAATTAGAAGCTATGGAATTGGATCGTGCAAGAACAGAAGCGTCTGCACAATATGTAGATCATAACCTTATTCAAGAAGATAATAAAAATCCAGATGATCATCTATTTTTGCAAAGTGCTACCCAGCGCTTTGGACTATTTTATAGTCGACCAGGTAATGGGGTAAGTCATCCTGTTCATATGCAGAGATTAGCAAAACCCGGTAAAACATTACTTGGCTCTGATAGTCATACGTGTGCGAATGGATGTATGGGAATGCTTGCCATGGGTGCAGGTGGAATTGATGTTGCACTAGCAATTGCTGGAGAACCATTTTACGTGAAAATGCCAAAGGTCTGGGGCATACGCTTATCGGGAAAGCTGCCTGATTGGGTAAGTGCCAAAGATATCATATTAGAATTACTTAGAAGGTATGATGTGAAGGGGGGAGTCGGTAAGGTCATTGAATACCATGGTCCGGGTTTACATCAATTAAGTGCAATGGATCGACATGTTATTGCAAATATGGGTGCTGAGCTAGGCGCTACTGGTACTGTCTTTCCATCAGATAAAGAAATTAAACGTTTCCTTAAAGAACAAGGAAGAGAAGACGATTGGATAGAATTGACTGCTGATAAAGGAGCGAGCTATGATCTTGAGGATGAGATTGATTTCACGTCATTAGAACCTCTTATCGCAAAGCCGTCTAGTCCCGGAAATGTTGTTCCTGTTCATGAATTGATAGATACGCCGATATATCAGTCATATATAGGCTCGTCTGCTAATCCTGGATTTCGAGATTTTGCAGTTGCTGCGGAAATAGTAAAAGATAAGCAGATTGCTGAGGGAGTTTCTTTTGATATTAATCCAACATCGAGGCAAATGCTTCAAGACTTAGTGAAAGAAGGTCATATAGCTAACTTGTTACAAGCTGGAGCACGATTACACCAAGCAGGATGCAATGGCTGTATCGGTATGGGGCAAGCTCCGGCTTTTGGTAGAAATAGTATTCGCACAACCCCTAGGAATTTCCCTGGGCGATCTGGAACGCGAGAGGATAGTGTCTTTTTATGTAGTCCAGAAACAGCCGCTGCTTCGGCTTTAAATGGAAAAATTACAGATCCAAGAACATTAGGAATGAACTATCCTGCTGTGAAGTTGCCTAAACAACCTACTGTTGATGAGCATTTACTAGAGGAGCCATTGCCTTATGATGAAGCAAAAAGCATACGTTTGCAAAAGGGACCAAATATTGCTTCGATTCCTAAAATGGATGAAATGCCTGACGAGATAGAAATACCTATTTTATTAAAAATGGGAAATAATATCTCAACGGATGAAATACTTGCAGGCGGAGCTCGTGTACTTCCTTATCGTAGTAACTTACCAGAAATCAGTAGGTTTACCTTTGAGATTATCGATGAAACTTACTATGAGCGAGGTAAGGAAACGGTAGATAAAGGTGGGCATGCAATTGTCGGTGGTTTTAATTATGGTCAAGGTTCAAGTCGAGAACATGCGGCACTAGCTCCAAGATATCTTGGTTTACGAGTAGCTATTGTTAAAGATTTTGCTCGTATCCATTGGCAAAACCTTGTGAATTTTGGTGTGCTTCCTCTGACCTTTGTGAATGAAGAAGATTATGATTTACTGCAGCAGGGGGATGTTTTAAAGGCTACAGATTTAAGGAGAAAAGTAAAGGAAGGAAAACATTTTAATATCGAGGTAAAAGGAAAGAAACAGCAAATTAAGGTGAAGCATACGTTATCTGAACGGCAAATTGATATCATGCTAAAGGGTGGCATTATTAATTGGGTGAAGGATCGTAGTGTAAAACAAGGATAACAAAGGAGGCAATAGCATGAGTCGAAAAGACAATCGATGTAGGGTATGTGATGGTACTGGTTTATTGGCGGATGATGAAGGTTGGCAATATCGATGTTCTGTTTGTAATGGGGATGGTATTTATGGTCGAGAAGATGAAAACAAACCAGCACGAATTATGCAAGTAGATGAGAATAATCGGTTGTTGGATTAATAATGAGACGGGGACAGAACGATTCCGAAGACCCCAGAAGAGAGACTGAGGTCGTACCCTGCCGAAAGAGACATTTTAATTGAGTCATGAAATGAACTACCTATCTCCAGAACAATAACCCGAACTTTATCTGGTTTAGATAAAGTTCGGGTTTTACATCTTTGTAATGTTTCCACTAACGTATTATACATTATACAGTTGTGTCATAATGCTCTTCTGCTGCTGTAACATTGTTTTTAGCTCTGAATCCTGTATATGCTGCTCATATAAAAACGATATATGTTTGTTGAGTATAGGAAGCAGTCGTAGATATTTTCACTGTGTAGATTATTTTGTTATGGTATAAAGCATAAATCGTCTTAACAAGAGAAATGCTTATGTTTTCTTGCTTCATTTAAAAGCCTGTAAGATGTATAATTAAAAAATATAAAAAAGCTATAAAGTGGGGAAAAGCATAATTCATCTTCATGATTAGCTTTCAAGAAGGCTGAATCGTAGCTATCAGCCCTTTTTGCACTAGTTTAGGAAATTATAAAATTTACCCAAGTGAATAAATATGGGCGTGTTGAGCCGCGTCCAGCTCTAGTGTCCAGAAACGAAGTGAATTCACAAATCGCTCTAAGCTAAGTCATCATGGGTTCGCAAGCTCACCGTAATTCAAATTATCTCCGTTGCTAGTCGCTACATTTCTAATCGAGTGCTTGCGCTTTTGTTCTTGCTTCTAAAAATAAAAAGGTGGTTTTTATGACGAAAATGGATGATAGACACCAACAAGGGGAAAATATTGAGGTGTGGGAAGACTTAGTTAATATTAAAGATTTACTCCTATCTATTGTTATTTGTACGATAAGTACACTGGGAGGTTATCTTATAGCCCCAAATGAACCTCCAAAGCCACTTATTTTTGGTTTGGTCGGCGCTGTTGTAGGATTTATTATTACTAGCGTTGTAATTAAACCAAAGCGTCGTTTTCGGTATATGGACGAAGAGGAGGATTAAACAATGGATATGGTATTAATCGTTGAATTAATAGCTGCATCTGCTATCGGTGCTATGTTATACACGATTATAGGAATTGCCCCAGGTACAGACGAGACAGCTGTTCTTGCTCCAGTCACACTTGTATTAGTGTTATCTGGCTTTGAACCAATTGTCATTTTAGCCTTTTTTATTTCGGCAATTGTAGCTAAAAAACTGACGGATTCTATCCCTGTTGCAATAGCTGGTATACCTGGAGGAGTTATGTCTGCTCCTATGGTAGAGCACGCAATGGTATTAAAAAAGCATGGTATACCAGAGCTTAGTATACGAAAAATGGCATCGGGTTCGGTTATCGGAACGATGATTGCAGTTCCAATGAGTCTTTTGCTGGCTAATCTAATCGCTCCTTTATCGGATTACATAACAGAATATGCGAGTCAAATCTTTTTGGGGGGAGCTATTTTTTTAGCGTTGATGACGAAAAATCGCTGGATTGCACTATTATCCATTCTCCCTTTTGCTTTTATTATTCAAGGCCTACGAATTTTTTATTGGGAAGTCGGGATCGTTCCTGAAGATAAAACAGTATTCACATCTTTCTTTTTAGGAATTACAATTGGACCAGTCATCTTAAAACTAGCAGAATTGTTAAACCCAAAATCGCGGCGAAAGATGCCACGTTATGGGAAAAAAGAAATTGCAATGAGAAAAACTAGAAAAACAAAAGGATTTCCGAATCCATTTAAAATTCTTGATAGAAAAGAGATTGGGACTACATCGCTTTCCTCCTTTTTAGGTGTATTGACATTTTTTATGAGTCCTGTGGGAATGACAATTTTTTTAGGTGAAACGTTAACTAGTCGGATAAAAGATCCGGTAAAAAAAGCTACACGGGCTATATCTAGTATGGATGGACTAACAAATGCTGCGTATATTTCAGGAACGCTTATTCCTTTAATTGCAATTGGTCTTCCTTTATCACCAACGGCAATTGGTCCTGGAGGTGCTTTATTTAATGCACCGCCTGTTTTTACAGAGGAGCATAATATGCATCATATGTTAACGATGCCCGATTTCATTCTAGCAACAGTGATTGGATCAGTTGTTGCGATTAGTATAACGTTTTATATTACTATTAAGTATGCGCAGCAAATTTGTGCGTTTGTTTTTCGATTTATTCCACATGAGGCAATGCTCGGTTTATTTTTTGGTTTAGTAATTATGCTAGCTTTTATGGATGCCGGGATTGTGAACATAGCTGGAGTGCTATTAGTTGCTTTAGTTGCTGGATTCCTTCATCGAAAAGGGGTTAATTATGGTGTGCAATTTATGACCTTGTATGCCGCTCCATGGTTAGTTTCTTTATTTATGTGAACTTTTTAAGTTGGTCATATAGTACATGGATATGAATGAAAATGAACGCACTTGTATAGTTACTATTAGTAGACAGAATTACAAGATAAATACCATTGCGCTCTAAGTTGTCGGCAGGGTTACGTTCTTGTCTGTCGGTTGATCGTATTTAGCATCAAGGGTAGTTAAAGCAATTCAATTAGGACAAAATCAAAGGAAAGCATCTACTGTTACGCGATTATACGTAGCAATTGAAAAGAGGTTAACGAATGCAAGAATTAGGCTTGATTAGTATCGTTGTTGTTATTGCTTTAGGTATATTTTCACAATGGTTTGCATGGAGAATTCAATGGCCATCTATTGTCATCATGTCAATAGCTGGACTGTTAATCGGACCAATATTTGGATTTATTAATCCAGAGCAGGCGTTAGGAGATTTATACAGTCCTATCATTTCTCTTGCTGTTGCAGTAATTTTATTTGAAGGTAGTACTACACTGGATATCCGTGAGGTCAAAGGGATTTCAAAATCTGTTTTTCGAGTTGTAACCTTTGGCGCATTTCTTGCCTGGGTTGGAGGGTCCTTAGCGGCACATTTTATTGCCGGGCTTAGTTTAGAAATAGCATTTATTATAGGGGGGCTATTTGTAGTAACAGGGCCGACAGTAATTATCCCCTTACTACGACAATCAAAATTAAAACCAAGAACGGCAGCTGTTTTAAAATGGGAAGGAATTATAGTTGATCCTGCTGGACCATTATTAGCCTTATTCGCTTATGAGGTTATTAAAGTAATTACAGATGATACGTTACATGCAAGTGCTTTGGGCTCCTTTTTCCTTGCCTCCTTCTTAGCTATCATCATCGGTTATCTATTTGGTTTCTTATTAAGCTTTATGGCCAGCAAAGGGATGTTCCCAGAGTATTTAAAATCTCCAATTACACTGTCCCTAGTATTTATTTGCTTCGCGTTAAGTGAAGTTATTATGCATGAGACTGGAATGTTAGCAGTCACCGTAATGGGTTTAACCTTGGCAAGAACCAAAAAATATGTCTCTTCACTTGGGAATATAAGTCACTTTATTGAAAATATATCTGTTTTATTAACGTCAACCATTTTCATTCTATTAACTGCTTCGCTCACTAGAGAGACGATTGGAGAAGTATTTACTTTACCAATTCTCGGATTTGTTTTAGTCATGCTATTTATTGTTCGGCCATTATCTATTTGGATATCTACAATCGGTACGGAACTAACAGTAGCTGAGAAAACACTCATCGGCTGGATTGCTCCTAGAGGGATTGTGGCGCTGACCGTATCGGGATATTTTGCTTCTACATTACTTAACGATGGTTATGGGGGGGCTTCTATCTTGACAGCTCTTACATTTGCTTTAGTATTTTTAACGGTTTGTGCACATGGATTTACGTTAGGGCCATTGGCAAAGAAACTAAAATTAGCAAGTTCAGAGCCGCCGGGGATATTAATTGTAGGTGCTAGTAGTTTTTCCATTGCTTTTGCAGAAGCGGTGAAAGAACTAGGAAACCCAGTCTTAATTAGTGATTCTTCTAGCGGAAGACTATTTCAAATAGAGCAAAAAGGGATTGCAACATATCGTGGGGAAATCCTTGATGAACATAGCCAATTTGAAATGGATATAACACCGTACGAAAAGATATTAGCTATGACAGAGGATGCGACGTACAACGCACTCGTAGCCCAATCCTATATACCTGAATTTGGCTATAATAATACGTTCACTATACCTTCTGAAAGGTCTGGGAATAGGGATGAATCACAGATCCCTACTTCAGTAAAGGCACATTTGTTGTTTGGTAAAGAACATGTATTCAAAGAATTGAATAGAAAGATTAACACAAACTATTCCATTCAAACAATGAAAGTTGTTGAGAAAATGGAAAAGAAAGAACATGTTCCAGTGGATGGTATTCCGTTATGTATTCGTAAGAAAAATGGTACGATTGAATTTGTTACATTACGTAAAATGCCTACAATGGATAAAGATGATCAACTCGTATTTTTAGCAAAGAATAACTAAAAATGTATTTACTCATAATCCGAACTGATTTCGTTCGGATTATTTGTGTACTTCTAAACAGGTTTTAGCTTCGATCCAGCAAAATACTACGCTTTTCTCGGACACAACTTCAGCTTTCTCGGAGAGCAATGACCATTCCTACGGGATCTTCAACTCGTACTTTTGCCGTAGGATAAGAAATGCTTCGTAAGTCGTATGGATAAGTTTAGTTTTTCTATCGTACTTGTGAAACTTTTTGATTGATAATTCGTATAATTTAAAAAAGTTAAAGGGTGGGGGTATTGAGGAAATATGGTATTTTTTTATTCGTATTCTTAGCATTGATTGCTGGATGTAGCTCTTCATCAGAGAATAAAGAAAAGCAGAAGGAGAATCATACGATGACAGGATTTTGGCAAGGAAAAATTGAGATTCCAAACCAATCACTAGCTATTGAATTGGATATTAAAGGGGTAAAAGATTTAACTGGTACGATAAGTATTCCTGTTCAAGGATTAGTGAATTATCCTTTATCCACTATAGAATTAACGGAAGGACAGCATATCGTTTTTACAATGTACATGCAAAATCAGCTCATTTCTTTTGCAGGGGAAATTAAGGGAGATGCTATATCCGGTACGTTTACGCAAAATGGTCAATCCTTTCCCTTTCAATTAACCAAAAATGATAAAAAGGTAGTAAAACAAGAAGAAGGGAATTTTCTAGAGGTAAAAACGGATACAGGAACGTTATTTGCTGAATTAGAAAGTCCTGAAGGTGACGGACCTTTTCCTATAATGATAATTATTCCGGGATCGGGACCAACAGATCGTAATGGAAATTCTATCGGCTTTTCAGGAAAAAATGATAGTTTAAAACGCTTAGCAGAAAACCTTGCAAAGAAAGGGATAGCAAGTATTCGGTATGATAAACGGGGTGTTGGTAAAAATCAGCAAGCTGTAATAAATGAATCGAAGTTGCGCTTTGAGGAATTTGTTCATGATGCATCTCTATGGATAGACAAGCTACAATCAGATAAACGATTTTCTAAAATAGGAATCATTGGTCATAGTCAGGGCTCACTGATAGGGATGATTGTCGCTGCTGAACAAAACATTGATGTGTTTGTATCGATTGCGGGAGCGGGACGCACCATTGATAAGGTTATGTATGATCAGTTAAGTGAACAGCTTACGGATGCCGCTCTTGAAGAGGTACAACGTATACTATCTAAATTAAGAAAAGGTGAGACTGTTAATCAGGTTCGTGATGAATTACAAGCTATATTGAGGCCAAGTATTCAACCGTTTTTGTCATCGTGGATACAATATGAACCAACGCAAATCATTAAAACATTAACTATTCCAATATTAATTGTCCACGGTGAGCATGACATACAGGTTTCTGTTAGTGAAGCTGATGCGCTAGCTGAGGCAAATTTAGATGCAACCAAATTTATCGTGGGGAGGATGAATCATGTATTAAAGGAGGCTCCTGCTGACCGTGATCAAAACATTCAAACATATACCAATCCAGATTTACCACTGGCACCAGGTTTGACAGAGGGGATAATTGATTTCCTTAGACAAGTTGAATTTATAAATGACTCCACTAATGGAAAATAGATATGCTACTATGGAGAAAAAGGTAAAAAGGGGAAGTTATGCTATGCAGTCGAAGCATCCGATTCACTTGGATAATCGTATTCGCCTAATAGATGGCTTTGATTTAGGTGTTCCTAACCGTACTGGTACGTATGTTATTGATGAGGAACAGCTAACAATTGTCGAAACTGGCCCAAGTCCATCTGTAAGGCATGTCAAGAATGGTCTAGAAAAGTTAGGCTTTCAACTAGATCAAGTAAAATATATTATTGTGACACATATTCATTTAGACCATGCTGGGGGAGCAGGCTTATTAATCAGAGATTGTCCAAATGCTTCTGTTATTGTGCACCCGCGTGGAGAAAGGCATTTAATTGATCCTAAAAGACTTGCAGCAGGAGCTAGGGCTGTTTATGGTGATAGTTTTTCGGAACTATTCGAACCGATTGTCCCTGTTGATGCGGACCGAATAATTGTTAAAGGCGATGGAGATACGCTAGAAATCGGTTCCAGTTGCATGCTTGAATTTTTAGATACTCCAGGCCATGCCAAGCATCATTTTTGTATTTATGATCCAATAAGTAATGGGGTGTTTACTGGAGATACCGTTGGTGTTCGTTATCAGCAATTAATAGATCAAGGCGTTCCATTCTTTTTACCTTCGACATCGCCAAATCAGTTTAATCCAGATGCTATGCAAGCTGCGATTGCTCGTTTACAAGCATTAAATCTGGATCGGATTTATTATGGACACTTTGGAATGACGAATACTCCCAATTTAGCACTACAGCAAGTAGCGAATTGGCTTCCTCTTTTTCTGGATATCGGTCAACAGGTATGGAAGGAAGGGCTTGGTTATGATGAATTAGCTAAGCGTCTATTATCAGCGGTTAAAGTTGAATTACGAGCAAAGGGTATTCCAGATGACCATGAGGCTTATATTGTAATTAATTTAGATATGCAAGTTTGTGCCTTAGGAATTATTGATTTCTTTAAAAAATTAGAAGAAAGATAAGTGTGTTTGAACTCACAGATAAAATAGTTAATATAAAAACTTTCACGGGAGAGCAATTGCTTGAACACATAGAGTGCATATGCGGAGCTACAGGAAAATTTCCCTTATTAGAACAGCTATTGGAAGTGGGGGATAAACAAAACCCCCCACGGATGGAAGTTTCACTTTATCCCGCATATAACCGGCAGTAAGCTCCCCACTTCAAGCAATAAAGAGAAACCACTATTGGTAAAGTGGGTGATCAACTGCCGGTAAATGTCCGATTGGTTCACCTAACCATCCGTGGGGATAAACAAAATCCCCCCACGGATGGAAGTTTCACTTTATAAAAACTTAAAAGTGAAAAATGGCTTAGAATTTATTTCATGTCCTCATCTGTTTTCAAGAAGGTTAATAGCAAGAATAATGCGAAGCTGACAAGTAAGATAGAGCCACCAACGATAAAGAACACGGTGATTACCGCTTCGTTCATTGCAAAGGGGCGCAAGTAATAAAGCCACATGCCACTTGTTAACCCGATTGC
This sequence comes from Virgibacillus sp. M23, assembly GCF_034190895.1. Taxonomy (NCBI): domain Bacteria; kingdom Bacillati; phylum Bacillota; class Bacilli; order Caryophanales; family Bacillaceae; genus Virgibacillus; species Virgibacillus sp. M23. The sequence goes on from NZ_JAWDHA010000067.1 coordinate 18,295, forward strand.
ACCAATAATTGCAGTCCATACATGGAGTGCTGCGATTACTTTATTGACAGGTGTAAAAATCTTATAATACACTGCCCAAGCAAATAATGTTAGCCAGCCAACGACAAGAATATGAGCATGTACAGTTTTAAATTCATAGCCACCAGCTCCAGCCATATGTGAACCAATAAAAGCACCAATCAATGCAAAAACAGCAGAAAAACGCAATAAAGCTTTACTATATGTATTCAACAAAAACGCTCCTTTTCATTCATAGAATGGTACAATGCTTATAATAAGAAAGAAGTATGAACGGAAGATGAACCGTAGATTACAGATTTATCCTGTATGAACGAGCAGACCGTCATCACCTCAAGACTATCTCCGGATCCCGAAAAAGTCGGATTTGTAAGCTAAGTGCAACGTACTTTAGGTATAGTTGAACCAATCAGATGCGTACTGGCGATTGCTTGAAGTGTATGCGGATTTTAGAATAATGAGGGGAGAGAGACCTCACGAATAGAAGGATAACTTTATTTCCATAGTAATCGGGCAGTGATCGCTACCTAGTACATGTGAATGAATATTAGAATCAATTAGTTTCGCTGTTAGACGATCAGATACAATAAAATAATCGATCCGCCAACCGATATTTCGTTCACGAATGGTCTTCATATAGGACCACCACGAATATAGCCCCTCTGTATCTGGATGGAAGTAACGGAGACTATCTGCAAAGCCATTATCCAAAATACGAGTCATTTTTCCGCGTTCTTCTGTAGTAAACCCAGAATTTCCGTGATTTGTTTTATGATTCTTTAGATCAATTTCTTGATGAGCTACATTGAGGTCACCACAATATATAAGAGGTTTGCGTTCGTCTAACGCTTGCAGGTATAGAAATAATTTATCTTCCCATTGCAACCGATAATTAAGTCTAGTCAGATCTCTTTTGGCATTTGGTGTATAGACATTAACAAGATAAAAATTCTCAAATTCTAGTGTAATAATTCGACCTTCTTCCTCACTTTCCTGTTCACCAACTCCATACGAAACAGATAAAGGCTGCTGTTTTGTAAAGACAGCGGTACCTGAATAGCCTTTTCTTTCAGCGTAATTCCAATATTGGTAATATCCTTCCAACTCTAGATCGATTTGTCCGGCTTGTAGCTTTGTTTCTTGGAGGCAGAAGATATCCGCATCTACCTTATGAAAATAGTCGAGAAAGCCTTTCCGAACACAAGCACGAATACCGTTAACATTCCAGGATACGAGTTTCATATAATATCTTTTCCTTTCTATATTTACATCTAATACATTATCATGCATATCTTTTATCCCGCATATAACTGGCTCTAAGCTCCTACCTCAAGCAATAAAGTGAAACCAATATTGGTAAGTGCGGGATCGACTGCCAATAAATGTCTGATTAATTCAAAGGCGTTTAGGTCATACCTTTGTGGTACTAGCAATCAGTGGGAGATAAACAAAACCGCCACGGATGGAAGTTTCACTTTATTCTAGCATATAAAGCACAGTCGTATGTTTATCAAATGCTTTCTCATTAAAAGAATTAAAAAAAGAATTGACAGGCCAACTGTATTAACCGTATAATACATTGCATAGGCGTATTATACGGTTAATACAGTAATGCGAATTTTTTTACACCTAGTGTATTAATAGGTTGATACACATGAGAATTGCATCTAATGACATGATTAGGAGTTGTTGCTATGAAGGTGAATTTTAATAATCGTGATCCTGTTTATGTTCAAGTTGTACGACATTTCAAAGAACAAATAGCTACGAATAAATTGGAGCCAGGACAGGAAATACCGTCACGCAGAGAACTGGCAGGTCAGTTAAAGATAAACCCAAATACTGTTCAACGAGCTTATAAGGAAATGGAGGAGCAAGGATTGATTTATACCGAGCGTAATTTGCCCAGTAAAATAACAAGGGATGAGGAGATGCTGCAATCTGTTCGTGAAGAGCTTCTCTTAGAAGCTGTTCACGCATTTATTGCATCTGTCCATTCAATTCAAGTCCCGTTTGATGAGTTAGTTGAATTGTTAAGAGAAAAATATGAAGAGGCAAGTGATGAAAAGGGGGGACAGCAATGATAGAGGTAAAGGATATTACGAAAAAGTTTGGGAGAAAGCAGGTACTTAAAGGTGTCAGTTTCAGTGCAAATAAAGGAGAGATTACGTGCTTAATTGGTATTAATGGTGTTGGAAAAACCACTATCCTGAATGCAATTATGGCACTGACGCCGATAAATAAAGGACAGATATTAATTGATGGAGAAAAAATTAAAAAGGAAAGCTTCGATAAACTAACTTTCATTCCCGATGCAATAACTGTCTTACCGAACATGACAATAGCCGATTCCATGCAATTTATGCGTGATTATTATAAGTCGTGGAATGAGCAACGGGCAACAGACCTACTCCAATTCTTTAAGCTAAATCCTACGGATAAAATCGCTCAATTATCAAAAGGGAATACAGCAAAGGTGAACCTATTACTTGGTTTAGCATTAGATGTTGATTATATACTAATGGATGAACCATTCTCTGGGATCGATATGTTTAGTAGAGAACAAATTGCTGATGTGTTTACCAGTCATTTAATCGAAGATCGTGGTGTTATTATAACGACACATGAAATAAGTGATATTGAACACTTGATTGATAAGGTTGTACTACTCGATGAGGGTGTTGTTATTAAGCAATTTAACACAGAGGAAGTTCGAGAAATGGAAGGGAAATCAGTAGTGGATGTGATGAGAGAGGTGTATCAGTCATGAAAAGCTATTTAAAATTAACAAGCTTTGAATTGAGCAGGTTTTTCAAGCTGTATCTAGTATTAATCGCCATCACCATTATTTCACAGATTATTGGCGTAATTGTTTATTCTAATAGTTACTTAAATGAGATGAATAAAGTAATCTATGAGGAACAGATGCCAAAAGCAGAGTTTCTTGAAGTCTACGGTAGATCTAGTTTGTTTAATCTGACACAAACACTTTGGTTCTTGGGCCCAATTGCCCTTTGTGTTGTCGCATTAATCTTTTATGTCTTTTTTATTTGGTACCGCGATTGGTTCGGGAAGAATACTTTTATTTATCGCCTACTTATGTTGCCTACGGCTCGGATTAATGTATTTTTCGCCAAAGCAACTTCTATATTTCTAATGGTGCTGGGATTAATTGCGCTACAAATCGTTTTATTATTTATCGAAAATATGATTTATCAGTGGATGGTTCCTAATGAATTTCGGACAGATATGGCTGTGAGTCAAGTTATTCAAAATTTTCGTTACCTCAATATTATCATACCAACAACCATTACTAAATTAATTCTTTCCTATGGTGTTGGCTTTATGGCAGTCTTCATTATTTTTACAGGTATTCTTTTAGAGCGTAGCTATCGATGGAAGGGGATATTTCTTGGCATTGGTTACTGTGCAATCGCAGCAGCAATTTTTGCCTTACCAATTATTATTCAGGAGCTGTCACAGAAGAATTATTTGTATCTCGTAGAGTTAATCATCATTGAGGTGATATTAGGACTATTCGTTGCTGCTTGTTCCATCTGGCTAAGTAGTTTTCTATTAAAACATCGGATCACTGTATAGAGGGGGAAGAAGGAATGAAACGTTATTGGGAATTAATTATAATTGCAGCATTCGCCATATTCGTTATTGGCGCGTTTTATATACAAAAGGCTGTGGCTGAAAACCAGCTTCCTACTTTTGAATGGAAGAAGCAAGCTGGTAATGATGACTTTATAGCTCGTGCGCAGCTTGGCGGTTCATTAACGGAAGATTTATATCATAATGAATTAATGATCTCTGCAGACGGGACGACGTATCGGAGTGAGCTGTCTCTTATTAAAGAGCTCAAAGGAATGCGAAAGCATCCAATCATTGAAGGGCTACAGGAGGAGCACCGTAATTTTATGCGAGGAAAGGATGGAGAATTGACACATTTTTATGAGGATGATAATCTGCTTGTTTATGCTGAGGCTGATTCTAAATGGGATCGACAAACATATACAGAATCAGACTTTCAGTTAAACATTGATGTGCTTTACAAGGATAAGAATGATAAGGTTTCATTTACGGTCGATATTCCAAACCAAGATGATTATCGCTACATGATGGTTGAGGATGTAGTAGTAACAAACGAAAACCTTCATGTTATTACACGAAATGAGTTAGTAACGACGGATGATCAAATGAGTAATGAATTACGAATTTATCGCATAAATTTAACGGGAGAAAAGCTTATTAATGAAGAAAGTATTGTTACTTATACCAATGGTGGAGAGGATAACAATACAGAAATTATGTTACTTCAAGATCCAGAGGATATTGAAAAAAATAACGATATAGTTTTCCAAGCTGATTATTATGAACCGGAACAGCTCGAAGACGGATCGTATCAAGATGTTGTAAAGGATAGTAAGTTATTCACGTTTAACTTAGAGACGAGAGAGAAGGTTCAACTGGATATTCCTAAGAAGCTACAAAAGCAAGAAATTATACCTGTGAATGATGATAATATTTATTTTTTACAGAATACAGCAAAGGGGATAGAAATAACAACATTTGCTATCGCAGAACAAAAGGTGACGAATAGCTTTCAGATTGAACTACCGAAACAGCCTGATATGCCGGAGATTGATGAAAAAGCAGCTGAATTAACAGGGGAAACTGCTGTCACAGATGCTGAAATAAATTGGGGTCAATACCGTATGAAAGATGGTAAACTGTATATTACTAGTGGGAAACAAACGGAGAGCAGTAATCTATCTATGCATGTGGTTGACTTAAATAATGGAGATATATTATACAAGGGTAAGCTGGAGAGAACAGATAATCCTAAAGCTGGAACAGCCTATAGTTTAGATTTTTACGAAATGACAGTAAAATAGAAATACGAAAGGTTTCATATAGAATGGTTGGTCAGTGTTACCAACCATTTTCTTTGTAGTTTAGGAAATGATAAAATTTGCTCATGTGGATAAATAGGCGCGTGTTGAGCCGCGTCCAGCTCCAGTTCCCAGAACAAGGCGACTCCACGAATTGCTTCTAAGCTAAGTCATTATCGGTTCACAAGTCACCTTGATTTCTTTACCTCCGTTGATTTGCTCCAGTCGCTACGTTTCTAATCGGGCGCTTGTGCTTTTGTTCTAAGTTAAGAAAGTATAAAATCAGTGCAATGACTGCGTTAAGCCAAGTAGTTATTTTGAAATGTTTGATGTATATTGGCAATGCTCCGACTAATTACTTCGCTTTCCGCGGGCACGG
>NZ_JAWDHA010000068.1:0-21909 GCF_034190895.1 Virgibacillus sp. M23
TGATGTTTATCAAAAAAGATTCGTTTCAAGATGTTTTTTTCCATATACTTAAAATACCACAGTAAGAAACACTCTGGTATAGCCAAATTTTTATACTTTCTTATCTTTGAACAAAAGCGCAAGCGCCCGATTAGGACTGGAGCGAGTCAACGGAGATAAAAGAATCATGGTATGCTTGCGAGCCGATAATGACTTATCGTAAGATGATTCGTGAAATCGACCAGTTTGTGGGCGCTGGGGCTGGACGCGGCTCAACTCGCCCATTTTTATCCACATGGGCTAATTTTATAATTCCTAGACTAAAATAAAAACAGCTAAAACCTAATGGCTTAGCTGCTTTCATCAAGCAAGGATTTCCCCATAATCGTTAGACGTTTTGTATTTTTTAACTCGTTTAAAGAAGTAACACCAATTCCAAACATCACCATTTTCAATTCCAATTCGATTTGTTCCATTGTTTGCATTACAGATTCCACTGATTCTGTTGCAGTTTGCAATAATTGCCTAGCAAATCCAATCACATCGGCTCCAATCGTAATTGCTTTTGCTGCGTCTACGCCTGTTTTCATACCACCACTTGCTACGAGTGGTATGTTCGGTAGCTTACTTTTTACGGACACAATACAATCCTTTGTAGGTATTCCCCAGTTATTAAATGCTTCTGCTGCAGCCTTCTTAAGTGAATCTTGAGATCTTAGCTTTTCGACTTGACTCCATGATGTGCCACCAGCTCCAGCTACATCAATGTACGAAATCCCTGCATCGTATAGTCGCTTAGCTACCGTACCATCTATCCCAAATCCTACTTCTTTCGCTCCAACTGGAACGTCTAGACGCTCACATATCTTCTCGATTTTCGGCAATAGTTCATTGAAATTCAGATCCCCTTCATCTTGTACTGCTTCCTGTAAGCTATTTAAATGCAGAACGAGAGAATCCGCCTCCGTCAAATCTACAATTCGTTGTGCTTCTTCGACACCATACCCATAATTTAATTGAACAGCACCTAAATTAGCAATTAATGGAACAGTTGGTGCTTGCTTACGTATTAAAAAAGAATCCTTATGCGAGTCACTTTCCAATAGTGCCCTTGTAGATCCAAGTGCCACCGCCCATCTTTTTTCTTCCGCTGCTAATGCTAAGTTTTGATTAATTTGTGCTGCTAGCTCAGACCCTCCAGTCATTGAACTTACTAAGAATGGGGCCTGCAGTGATTTATGTAAAAACGTAGTAGTTGTCTCGATAGAATCAAAATTAATTTCTGGAAGTGCATTATGTATAAATGAAATTCCCTCTAACCCTGTTGATTTATTGATGCCTTCTACATTTTCGGTTAAACAAAGTCGAATATGCTCTGTCTTTCTACGGTTAATTCCTTCTTCCATTTTATAGACCTCCAATTTTAGACCTCAATCCATATCATAACATACCTTGACCAATTGTTCGTATTGTAATGATCTTTCTTTAATAATTTTGCAGACTCAGCTAATCGCTTATTCTGAGTGGTTAATTCCAAATACGAGGCTCATGAAGAAATGCTTTCTTCCAAAAATATATTGACAGCGATTGCATTACAGTTTACATTAAATTAATAAGTTAATATATGGGTCGGAGATAATGGAGAGACAGCTTTATTCCTCTTTTCTTTTATAGAAGAGGCGTTTAAGCATGTCTTTTTTTTTCGTAATTTACACCCATGCCTATTGGAATCAATTTCATAAGTGCTTATCCGAACAATCTATAAAAAGGGAAGCTTCAACTAGGGGAGGAATATTAGCGATTTTATTCGGGTAAATTTAAAATAACTCGTGATTGAAAGATGCTGATTTCATCGATTGTAACATATGGTGGTGACTCTACAGGAAGAGTGCTCAGATGAGACTTAATTGGCATGAATCGATGAGATGACTCACGGTAAGCGTGTGCCTGTAGATGAAATTTACTGTATTCACTATTCACATTCAAGATCACTCGGATTAGGCTACCATTATAAACTTGACTCATTTAACTTAAATATAAGGAAAGAAGGGAGAACAAATGTTCAAATTTTTAAAGCCTGCACCTCATAAAGAAAGGATGCCAGAAGAAAAAATCGACTCTTCCTATAAAAAGCTTCGGTTGCAAGTATTTTTAGGAATATTTATTGGCTATGCAGGATATTATTTAATTCGTAAAAACTTTTCGCTTGCGATACCTTATTTAACAGAGGAAGGCTTTACCAAAGGGGAATTAGGGATTGCTTTAGCAGCAATTTCCATTGCTTATGGTGTAAGTAAGTTTGTGATGGGGACTGTATCAGATCGCAGTAATGCTAGATATTTCCTCACCATTGGACTCATATTATCAGCTATTATCAACTTACTAATTGGCTTCGTGCCATTCTTTACTTCAACAGTGACTATCATGTTTATAATGCTATTTTTAAATGGATGGGCACAAGGTATGGGGTGGCCACCTTCCGGAAGAATATTAGTACACTGGTTTAGCGTTAGTGAAAGAGGCACGAAAACCTCGATTTGGAATGTAGCACACAACGTTGGTGGCGGGTTAATGGCACCACTAGCGATAGCAGGTGTATCCATTTGCACTACTTATTTTGGTGCTGTGTTTGTCGGCTACGAAGGAATATTTATTCTACCAGCTCTTGTTGCAATCGTGGTTGCTATCATTGCGTTCTTGTTAATGAGAGATACGCCACAATCCGTCGGTTTACCACCGATCGAGGAGTACCGTAATGATTATCAAAGCAAGGATAAAAAAACATACGAAACAGAACTAACTACAAAAGAAATATTGTTTAAATATGTTTTAAATAATAAATGGGTATGGACAATTGCATTAGCAAATGTGTTTGTATACTTTGTGCGCTATGGTGTACTTGACTGGGCACCGACGTATTTAAGTGAAGAAAAATCCTTTAATATGGAAGAATCTAGTTTAGCCTATTTCTTATACGAGTGGGCTGGAATCCCTGGGACATTATTATGTGGATATATTTCCGATAAGGTATTTAAAGGGCGTCGTGGTCCTGCAGGTGTCATCTTCATGGTAGGAGTTCTACTCTCTGTTGTTGTTTATTGGCTTAATCCAGCAGGAAACCCTTTAATTGACAACTTAGCACTTATAGCAATAGGTTTCCTTATATATGGACCGGTTATGCTTATCGGCTTACAAGCATTAGACTTTGTACCAAAGAAAGCTGCCGGAACCGCTGCTGGCCTAACAGGTTTGTTTGGCTATCTTGGTGGTGCTGTAATGGCAAATGCACTTATGGGATTTATTGTACAACATGCAGGCTGGAATGCAGGTTTCCTTTTATTAACTGGTTCTTGCATATTAGCCATTCTATTATTTACGTTAACTTGGAATGTTCGCGGACAAGAAGTAGTTAAGCATTAATAATAAATTATAGGGAGTTCCAAAAGCTATGGAAAATGGCTAAAGGGCTCCCCTTTTTATATATCTAAAGTTCAAATGAAACAATCCTTTGTCAAACGCTAGAACAGGACACCTATAGCTGATTTATTTTACCTAATGTGACCATCCTTGTATCGTGTAAATATAGTGGAACAACAGGAACCTAAAAAAATATAATATCGTGCTAAACGTGAGAACTAGACTTCTTTGGAAATAATGTATAACTAAAGCTAATAACAAAATCAATCAGCAATATTAGTGACCAGAGACGAAAGGTTTCAAATAACGCATTTGTCTGTTCCGGATTATTTATATATAAAATGATACCTCCTAAAAATACACTCCCTATGCACCAAGCTAACAAATGACGATACCAACCAACTCGTTCGCTTTTAGCGAATTCCTTTCCATACTTTTTCTTTTTAGACGGCTTCTCACCATCAGCAAACCGATAGGCAAATTGTTGATCCGCCCATTTGATCATACTATGACCATAGCCTATGCTTACACCAATATAAATAGCAGCAATACCGTGAACTGTTGTGGCAATTGCCCCGTTTTTCAAATCAATTACTGTTGCCATTAACAAGATAAAGTCAACAACTGGAGTAAGGATAAGTAATATAGCCCCAAGCCGTCTCTTTTTAAATACATATCTTGCGATTAAACCAGCTAAAACAAATATCCAAAAACCGATCTCACAAGCAATAATTAACCAACCAATCAAAGAATCCACCTCTTTTTAGTACAATCGTATTAATTAAATTATACGTTACTTATTTAAATAATACAACTGTGTTATAATAATGACATGCCAAAAAAAGTAGATCATGAAAAAAGAAAAATTATAATAGCAGAAGCAACATGGAAAATAATTGTAGAAGAAGGAATAGAGCAAGCAACCGTTCGTAATATCGCTCATGCTGCTGATTTATCAGTAGGCGCTTTAAGGCACTATTTCACAACCCAATCGGAGTTGTTGCTTTATTCCATGCAACTAGTCTCCGATAGAGCTCGAGAAAGAATGGCCAGTCAACAGTACGATGGTCCACCACTACAAGTCATGGAGGAAGTTCTTTTTGAATTTATACCTTTAGATAAAGACAGAAAAATAGAGATGGAGGTATGGTTAAGTTTTTCAGCAAGAAGTCTTGTTGACCCAGATTTAATGCAGTTGAATCAAAAGGTATATCATGACTTACGACGTGTTATTATTGCTGTTATTGATCATCTTATCTCCCTGCAATTCGTACCTGATCAGTTTGCTGCTGAGATTGAAACTGAACGGTTATATGCACTCATTGATGGACTTGCTATTCATCATTTGCTACAACCAGATAGCCTGTCTAAAGAAATGATGACCTCTGTGATCCAACATCATCTAAAGAGTTTATGTAAACAGGAGGTTTTGGATAAATGAGACAAAAAGCTAAAGCGTTCGCAACAAAGGCACATGATGGACAACGAAGAAAGAGTTCCAATGATCCTTATATCACTCATCCCATCCGTGTAGCAGCAAGGTTAGCAGCAGCTGGTTTTCGTGATGAATTAATTAGTGCTGGATATTTACACGATGTGGCGGAAGACACTTCTTATACTATTAAGGATATTAAGGAACAATTTGGTGATTCAATAGCTCACTTGGTTGCAGCCAATACAGAAAATAAATCTCTAAGTTGGCAGGAAAGAAAACAGCATACAATTGACAACTTGAAATCTGCGGAAAAGGAGATAAAATATTTAATTATTGCTGATAAACTAGATAATTTACTAAGCTTAGAACAGGACTTGAGAGGTCAAGGTGCAATTGTTTGGGACCATTTTAACGCTCCTTTCGAAAAGCAAAAATGGTACAATCAGTCATTAGTTGAAGTAATGTACTATGGTTTACGTTCTGAAGAAATCCCCAATTACTTTAGATTATATGAAGAAACTGTTGCTAGAGTGTTTGAAGGAAAATAATAAAGTAGTATTCCATTGTGTTTTTTCCACAGAATTCTTGAGGAAAACATTGCTTTAGTAAGGCTCTTTCTGTCTGTTACATCTGGGATATATTATAATCTTCCGGAAAGAGTGGCAATCAACTATATGCCTTGACTCGCATACAGTACTGTTCTTGATGATTACTCGACTTCCACTTCATTTTTTATAGATAATAAAGCAGCCTCCGATTTCCAATGAGGAATGGAGGCTGTCTTTCTTTTATTTATATCTACGATTTTTATATCTTGTCTTCATATTTTTGGTAAGCTGCTTCCACTTATTTTTTTCTTCGAGTTGTGCTTTTTGATCCTGCTTTCTCTTTTCATAAGCTAACTCACGCTGTAATTTTAGATAGCTCTGGAAACGTGCTTCAGACAATTCACCTGAATTAAGGGCATCCTTCACTCTACAGCCAGGCTCCGTATCATGCTTGCAGTCGGTAAAATAACATGCGGTAACGAAGGCTTCAATATCCTCAAATGCCGTATCAATAGCATGTTCACCTTCCCAAAGCTGCAGCTCACGCATACCAGGTGTATCAATAAGTAATCCACCATTTTTCAATAAAAACATTTCACGATGTGTTGTTGTATGACGACCTTTACTATCATTCTCCCGTATAGCATTTGTAAGTTGAACCTGTTCTTCCAGTAGCACATTTACCAATGTTGATTTTCCTACGCCAGATGAACCTAAAAGCGCTGCAGTTTTACGTGGAGGCAAATAAGACATAAATTCCGTTATACCTTCTCCCGTTATACTGCTCAATGTAACAATCGGAATCCCAATTGCAACCTCTTCAAGCTCAGACATGATCGTAGCTATTTCATCAGCTTTACACATATCTTTTTTCGTAAGCACTATAACTGGTGAAGCTCCACTCTCATAGGCTGAGATAATATATCTTTCCATCCTTCGTACATTAAGATCATCATTTAACGAACCTACGATAAAAATAGTATCCAAATTTGCAGCAACTAACTGCGCTTCTGTCTTATCACCAGCCGCTTGGCGAACAAATTGAGTTTTACGTGGTAATAGTTCCTTTATTACTGCTTTTTTCTCATCAATTAGTTTCTCCACAACCACCCAATCACCAACAGCAGGAAAATCCATTGATGAATTAACCTCATTAAAGAATTTCCCACTAACATGCGCTATATACTCATATCGACCATCAGATATGCGATAGCTATTCCGTTGCACCGTAATAACACGTGCAATTGTATTCAAATTGACAGATGGTGAAGATGATTCCTCCCATCCTAACTTTACCAAATCGTTCACTATGAAAATTCCTCCTATAATGGAGAAAGCACCCTCATTATACCGACCGTTCCTCCATTTTGTTTGATGTGTACGTACATAAATTTCGTTTTACAGTTGCACTCATAAAACATCACTCCTTTCAAAATGGACCTATCGGTGTTAACCTACAATAGTTATACCCTATATTACTTACTTAGTAAAGTTCTTCTGTACAATTCAGCAAAAAGCCAGACGTAAAAAACACGTCTGGCTTCTCTGCCTATCTAATATTCATTTCGCTCGGCTCCGGGCCTTTACGCTCATTTCGATCCAATCCTTCGATCCTTTTCATATCATCAGTCGTTAGTTCAAAATCAAACACGTTAAAATTCTCTTCCATTCTAGATGGTGTAACTGATTTAGGTATTACAATATTATTATATTGCAGATGCCAGCGAAGAATTACCTGAGCAGGTGTTTTACTATAACTACCAGCAATACTAGTAATTACATCATTTTTTAATACTTCGCCACCTTGCATTAATGGACTCCAAGCTTCAAGATATATATTGTGTTTTTCACAGAATTCCTTTACTTCTTTTTGCTGCAAGTATGGGTGACACTCTACTTGATTAACCGCAGGAACAACATCACATTCATCTATTAATCGTTGCAAGTGCTCCACATTAAAGTTACAAACACCAATCGCTTTCACACGACCATCCTTATATAGCTTTTCCAAAGCTTTATATGTTTCCACATAGTCATCATACTCAGGCGTCGGCCAGTGAATAAGGTAAAGATCAACATAATCTAAGCCTAATCGTTCTAAGCTTTTGTCAAATGCCTGTAGCGTATTCTCATAGCCTTGATCCGAATTCCAAACTTTAGTAGTGATAAAAAGGTCTTCACGTGCAACATTACTGTTTGCTAGTGCCTTACCAACACCATTTTCGTTTTCATAAACTTTTGCCGTATCAATAGAGCGGTAACCAATTTCTAGTGCCTTTTCCACTGCAGGGGTCGCTTCTTCATCCGGTACTTGCCAAACACCAAATCCTAATTGTGGCATTTTCAAACCGTTGTTAAGTGTTATATACTGCATCTTTTAACTCCCTTTCATTTTGGAATATTATTCTTATATTATCACAGCTGCTTATTGGATTTAATCAATATGCATTCGTAATGACCATCCTTAATCTCTCCATTTTCTCCGAGCGAACGTGTAATTTCCTTCATATCTCGATAAGCGTTCCTGATCAATTAAATAGGTTACAGGAAAGAGTCTATCTAAAAAGTATCGATCATGTGATACTGCAATAATTGTTCCATCAAATTGTTCTAATGCTTCTTCTAGAACCTCTTTGGATTCAATATCAAGATGATTCGTTGGCTCATCTAAAATAAGCAAATTATGATTCTGGTACACAAGTTCCGCCAAACGTAGACGCATTTTTTCTCCACCACTTAATTGCTTAACCTTACGGAAAACACTCGGACCAAAGAAAAGAAACCTTGCTAAAATCCCCCTCGCTTCTCCCTCTGTAACAGGTACTTGATCACGAAATTCTTCCAGAACAGATCGAGATCCATCCATTTCTAACATATGCTGTGATAAGAAACCAATAGATAAATTGCTTCCTAGTTGGATCGCACCCTGATCTGGTTCATCTTTCCCTAATAACATTCTTAACAGAGTTGATTTCCCAGTTCCGTTTTCACCTATAATAGCAACACGATCTTGAAAGCGAATATGCATATTGGCTGCCGAAAATAATGGTTTACTCGGAAAACGCTTATACACATTATCCAGCAGAATAACATCCTTCCCACTACGTTTTTCCATTTGAAAATCCAAATTAATACGCTTTTTCTCCAAAATCGGACGTTTCAAGACAGTCATTTTCTCTAAAGCTTTTTCCATACTTTTGGCTCGACGATGCAAGCCATCATTTGGTGGATTTGCTTGATTTGCCCACTCTTTTAAACGTTTAATCGTTTCCTTCATCTTCTTTATTTTTTTCTGTTGATCCTGGTATTGCTGGAATTCTTGCAGTAAACGCGTTTCTCTTTCTTTTACATAATCCGTATAATTCGTATGATATTTCAACAGTTCTCCTTGGTCCATCTCTAATATAGTAGTTACTGTTTCATCTAGAAAATAACGGTCATGAGAAACAATGACAACTGTTCCATGGTATTGATTTATAAAATTTGTTAGCCATTCAATCGCAAGGAAATCCAAATGATTCGTCGGCTCATCCAACAGCAGAAGATCTGGCGCTGTTAATAATAGCTGCGCTAAACCAACCTTTGTTCTTTCTCCACCACTTAGGTTCTTCCACTTCTTATTGGCTAAATGCTCCATTTGTAAGCCATTCATTACACGCCTTACTTGAGCATCCATTTCGTAACCACCTTGATCCTGGAATTGCTCTTGAAGCTTTCCGTACTTTTCAATAAGAAGCATTAATTGATCAGCTTCCGTTTCCGAAGACATACTAGCTTCCAATTCAAGCATTTGTGATTTTAGTCGATTAAGCTTTGTAAAAACTTGAAATAACAGTGATTCAACCTCAGCTTCAGCTTCTAAAGATGGGGCTTGCTGTAATAAACCAACGGATAAATTCTTTTTCCATGTAATCGTACCTTCTGCTGGCTCCGACTTCTTTGCCAATAAATCTAGTAAGGTTGTCTTTCCTTCTCCATTCCTTCCAATTAACCCAATTCGTTCTCCTTCTTTAATTTCAACTGTAATATCCTTAAATATAATATTTGCACCTAATATTTGCGTCACTTGCTGTAAACTGCTAATAATCATCTTCTCTTCCTCCGTTTGCCGAAGAGACACTTACTACACATAGAAAGAAGTATTTTTATTAGATTGCTATTCAATTTTTACATCATAAAGAACAATCTTTTAAAAACACCAAAAAAAGACGCAAAGAGTTCTCCCCTTACACGCCTTTTTCACTAGATATATGGAAGCGTTATATTCCACTTCAGAGGAAGCCAACGATTTTCCATACGAATCCGCTTGTAGGTAGATGTCTCTTACTGGTATTTTTCCTAATGTTGTAGTAAAAAAGGGCATACTTATCCCTCAAGCAACATTTCCGGAAAAAATCGCATAACGAAACCAAAGATATTCTTTAATCTTCGTTACACTACCAGTATGATTCATCTAACCCACCTCCTTTTTAATTATGTCTAGTATACTTAAAAATTCAGAAAGGTGTCAATGCTAAACGTCACCTTTTTTTACGATAAAGTTATTTTGCAAAACAGGCCAATTTTGGGGAAATGGAATACCTAATACCCAGTAACTAGCCCCTCTTATATCATAATCTCTTAGTATATCGTATTTTGCTTGGATACTTCTTGCATCCTCAAACCATACTTCATGCTGCTGACCATCTCCATCCGTATAACGGAAGTATGGTGATTGATAGGTATCATTATATTGGATCTCCGCTCCATAAGTTGCAGCTAGTTGGATGGCTTCTTGTGAACTAACTGTTCGAGCTACAGTACCTTCTTGCCACGGAATTCTCCAGTCTCTTCCATACAACGGTATTCCCATCATAATTTTATCACGAGGTATGACTGTAATTGCATAATCTAGTACCTTACGTACCTCATTAATTGGCGCTATCGCTAATGGTCTTCCTCCTGCCCATCCCCATTCATAAGTCATGAGCACAATAAAATCAACAATTTCTCCCTGTGTTTTATAATCATGAGCCTCATAGAGCAATCCTTCTTGATCACTTCTAATTTTGGGAGCAAGAGCCGTAGTAACCAGATATCCATTAGGATGAAGGCGAGCTACAACACGCCGTAAAAAGTTGTTATAGTTCTCTCGATCCTCAGGATAAACATATTCAAAATCAAAATTTACTCCTTGATATCCTTTTTCTTGCATTTCTTCTAATAGAATCGTTATTAACTTCTCTTGTAACTCAGGGCTCCGTAATAATGTTGCTGCTAAATCAGAGTCAAAGTCCCCTTCAACGAAATTTGTTAATACTAAAAGTGGCAGCACATTTGTTGCCTCTGCCGCTTCAAGAATAGGTAAATCGTTTAGCTCGGTAATCGTACCATCTGATCGAATACTATACGTAAATGGTGTTACGTACGTTAGTAGCCTTCCATAGGCCAATATTTCCTGAGCACCTTGTGCTCCCGTTTTTGTAGCATATGCATTTATTTCTTTAACCGGCCTGGATGGTTGAGGAATTTTTAATACTTGACCTGGATAAATAAGCGATGGATTGGTAATTGCATTCATCCTCATTAATTCATTAACTGTAACACCAGTCTGTTGGGCTATTTCCCATAACGAATCTCCAAGCTGTACGATATATGGATAATAAGGTATTTCTAACATCTGTCCTACAAATAACAAATTAGGGTCTGTTATTTGATTGACTGCCGCAATCTCCTGTACAGGTATTTGATATCGTTGGGCTATCATCCACAATGTATCTCCAGACTGCACAACATATTCTCTACGTGGATCTGGAATGACAAGTGCTTGCCCAATCACTAATATATTTGGATTATTCAATTGATTTAATACAGCTATTTGTCGATAATCAGAACCATAACGCTCCGCAATGTTCCATAATGTATCATTTCGTTTAATCACATGAATTTGCATTTGTATATACGCTCCCAATTCAAGTAACTACTATTCATAGAAATTAGCAAGACCCCATGAATATAGTCTCATTGTTTCTATTGACTATCTTATTCATTAGGTGTTTGTCCTGTTATTACAAACTGTGTTTATTTCAAAAAAACTGCTCCGTTTTTACGGAACAGCATCAATTATTAATCCAAAGTATTTCACCATATTGTTCTTGATAATCTATTTTCACATCAAAATAATGTTTACTATAAAAATGCTTCAGCCGATTTACATGATCAAAATCCCGCTGAACAATGTCACCAGTGATGTACTGCTTATTCTCATCTCTAGCTATTTCCTTTAAATGCCTCATTAATACAGAGCCAAATCCCTTGTTCTGTTCCCCTTTTATATCTGAAATATGAAGGGTACTTGTATTTTTATATTCTGCTTGAATAGCTGAATCCCAATTACCTCGAAAAGGCTTGGTACATTCATGGAGCATAATTTGGAAAGAATTTGATTGTTTATCTGCATAAATGATAACCCAATTGTCATCTTGTGTTTGGTCAATACTAATAACGTCAGACTTTTTAGCTATTTCTTTTATACTATTTTGCATGCGAAATAATTGGACTTCTAATGAGTCTAGCTCTTGCTTTAATTCATTTTTATCCTTCTCCACGGTTAAAAAAGCTGAATAGTTCATATATATCACCTGTATTTATAGTTATTTCAATTCAAACCACAATTTCACATTTTACATGATACGCATTAAATGAAGCAAATGTTAAAAAATTTTAAATAGTACTTCATACTCAGTTCTTTTATGTCGATAATGAAAGAAAATGCTTTTCTTAATATAACTGGGGGATATATATGAAGAAAAATAAGGTCAAAAAAATAAAACCTAAAGTAAAACAAAAGAAAGAAAAGACAATTAAACAAAAGAACAAAAGCCCTATTAATTGGAAAAATGTAAAAATAGGTCAAAAGTATGTAGCTATTTTTCTTATAACAGCGGCTCTGTTTATCGCTGCAACCACGATCGTTTATGTACAATTAACGAAAGGACAAAAGAATATGGATCAAATCAGCGAGCAAAGTATACGTGTGAACGAGATGACTCAGCTATCTTCTCTGATCCAAGGAAAAGATGTACAAATTGCGGACTATTTACTTTCCGAGGATTATAAATATGTAAACATGTTCAAAGAATACCAAGCGGAATTTGATGCACTTGTTAAGAAAATTAAACCCACGATGAAAACAAACAAGCAAAAAGAAATATTTAAAAAGATTGTAGAAAATGATGCTAGTATAAATGATACGTTTTTTAATGAGATGGTTGCTTCCGTACAAAGTGGAGAAGATACGATGGCAAATTCATTACGCTCTTATTCAACAAGACTACGAACAGAAACAATCCAGCTCGTTAATGATTTAAGCAAGATCGTTCGCCAAGAACAAGAAACATCTGTGAATCAAGCTTCAGAAACAATGAATTATAGTACAATAGTATTAATGATAGCCAATTTAACAGCTATTATCGTTGGAATTTTACTTATGATTCTAATTAGTAAGAAGACATCCCTCCATTTGAGCAACGTTGTAAAAATTACTTCAGAAGTAGCAAATGGAAACCTCCAAGCCACATCGATGAATTATCAAGGAAAAGACGAGATCGGGCAACTTGCACAGTCAGTTAATCAAATGAAGGACAATATTAAAGGGATCCTTTTCAAAGTTCAAAACGCTTCCAATTCTGTCTCATCTCGCAGTGAGGAATTGACTCAATCAGCTAACGAGGTAAGAGAAGGAAGTAATCAAATTGCATCCACAATGGAAGAACTGTCCTCAGGTGCGGAGACACAGGCAACAAGTGCAGGCGATTTATCGGAAAATATGAATGATTTTGTACGAAAAGTTCAATCATCAGAAGCAAATGGTCAAGAAGTGATGCAAAGCTCTCAGAAAGTTCAACAGTTAACTTCTGAAGGTACAGAACTGATGAAACAATCCGTATCACAAATGAAGCAAATAGACTCGATTGTTGCGGAAGCAGTAGAAAAAGTCCAAGGGCTCGATCATCAGTCAAACGAGATTTCCAAGCTAGTTCTTGTTATTAAAGATATTGCAGATCAAACGAACTTGCTATCCTTAAACGCTGCCATAGAAGCAGCTAGAGCTGGTGAACACGGAAAAGGATTCGCAGTTGTAGCTGATGAGGTACGTAGGCTATCCGAGCAAGTTGCATCATCAGTTGGAGAAATAACTACGATTGTTCAAAATATCCAATCAGAAACCACCCAAGTGGTTGGGTCATTAAATAGTGGCTATCATGAAGTAAAAGAAGGAACTGCACAAATTGAAACTACTGGTAAGAACTTTACTACCATCAATCATGCAGTGAGAGATATGACAAATAAGATAAATACAATTTCTGAAAATTTAAAGGAAATTGCAGCAAATAGCGTAGATATGAATCAGCTAATTGAAGAGATTGCCTCTGTCTCCGAAGAATCTGCTGCTGGCGTGGAACAGGCTGCCGCATCCGCCCAACAAACATCTAGTTCTATGGAAGAAGTATCTTCTAATGCAAATGAGCTAGCAGAACTAGCTGAAAAATTAAATGAAGAAATAAATACGTTTAAACTATAAAGTTTGACTAGCAATCAGTGGGATTTTACTGCCAATTATATGCGGGATAGACAAGGATAAGCTAAGAAACACTCTGGTATAGCCAAATTTTTATACTTTCTTATCTTTTAAGAAAAACTGAGCAAAATTCGCTCATTCCTTATCACTAAATGCTCAGATTTACGCTTCCTCTAGTAGCTATTATGGAATAATAGCTACTGCTTGACCACCACTCCGGCTGCCCACTTCCCTTTCCGTGGGGTTTGTCCTTCAGCTAACTTTGCAACGTGTTCTTCTTTGCAAAGTTAGTTGAGGCCGTGCCCGCGGAAAGCGAAGTAATTAGTCGGAGCATTGCCAATATACATCAAACATTTCAAAATAACTACTTGGCTTAACGCAGTCATTGCACTGATTTTATACTTTCTTAACTTAGAACAAAGCGCAAGCGCCCGATTAGAAACATAGCGACTAGAGCGAGAGAAAGGAATCACGGTGAGCTTGCGAGCCGATGATGACTTAGCTTAGGGCGATTCGTGAAGTCGCCTAGTTTCTGGGTGCTGGAACTGGACACGGCTCAACACGCTAAAACTATAAAAAATCGCTTCAGTAAAGGTTGAAGCGATTTTTTGTTGCATTTTATTTACTTCCCTTGATAAAGAAAGCAATCCTTCGTATGATCATTTACCATCCCAGTTGCTTGCATGAAGGCATAACAAATAGTTGGACCTACAAAGCTGAAGCCACGACGTTTTAAGTCTTTACTCATTTGTTCCGATTCCCTCGTAGTAGCAGGAACATCTTTATGTTCTTTCCAGTTATTTATTAAAGGCTCACCTTGAACAAATGACCAAATATAGTTACTAAAACTTCCAAACTCTTTTTGCACTTCAAGAAAAGCTTGGGCATTTGTTACAACCGAATTAACTTTTCGCTTATTCCTAATAATGCCTTCATTCTCTATTAAATCATTTATTTTCGATTCATTATACGCACTTACTTTGACAGGATCAAACTCATCGAATGCTGCCAAGTAATTTTCACGCCTTTTTAATATAGTTATCCAACTTAAGCCAGCCTGTGCCCCCTCTAAACTAAGCATCTCAAATAATTTTTTATCATCATATACTGGCTTGCCCCATTCATTATCATGATAGTGGATATATATATCATCATCGGTTACCCATTCACAACGACATTTGTTCATGATTCTTCTCCTATCGCAACTTCATTTTTTTCATATGATATCCAATCACTGAAGCTTCCTGGATACAATTTTACATTTTTATAACCAAGCGATTTCAAGGCAAGTATGTTTGGACAAGCGGATACTCCCGACCCACAAGAAACTATTACTTCTTCGTCCTTTGCTATATTGGCAAATTGCTTTTCTAAGCTTTCTTTATTTTTCCATTTTCCATCTGCCGAAAGCACATCCTTCCAAAAATAGTTCTCTGCTCCAGGAATATGCCCTGCTCTTGCATAGAGAGGTTCACTATCACCTAAATAACGATCTTTAGAACGTGAGTCGATAAGCACGGCTGATTTACTCATCACTTTTTCTTTCACCGTTTCCATATCAACTGTTTGGTCAGATCGAATGTTAGGGATAAACTGTTTTTCCGTTAACTGAGGGATAACATCTGTCGTCTCATTTCCTTCTTCCTTCCATCGCTCATAACCACCATCTAACACATACACTTTTTCATGTCCCAAATAATGAAATAACCACCATGCTCTAGCAGCAAACATATCATTTTTCTGATCATAAATAATAACTGTCGTCGTATGATCGATACCAATTTTCCCAATTTTAGCTGACAACATCTCAACATCTGGCAGCGGATGATTTCCACCATGCTTTTGTTTTTTTCCAGATAGATCCTTCTCCAAATCCATATACACTGCTTCAGGAATATGATCAGTTAAGTAAGCTTTTCTACCTGCATCCGAATTCATTAGATCAAAACGTGTGTCAATAATTACGGTATTATCCTGACTATTATTCAAACGATGTTTCAAACGCTGGATACTGATTACATAAGACAACTCTAGACCCTCCATTCTGAAATAAGATGTATTTTAATTGTAAGCATAGAATAAAGTGAAACTTCCATCCGTTTTTACTAAAACAAATGCGTACAAAGGCTTCATTCGCCACGTCCTGTGGCAACGCCTTTGTGACCTACTTCCATGTAGGCCCGAACCAATCGGACATTTACTGGCAGTTGAGCCCCACTTATCCTATATTAGCTTCACCTTATTACTTAAAGTGGGAGCTTACTGCCAGTTATATGCGGGATAAATTACCACGTATTATTTTTATTTTAAACGATCTTACTTTGTATTCCTACCCATTATTTCCGTAAAGCAACTATCGTCCATATCCCTTTCTAACGGTGATATACTCTCCTTTAGCACATAATCAAAAAAGTTTTTATTTAGAAAAAATTAATGAATAAGCTATAATAATAAGAACACTAATTAGAAACAACCATATTTCGACATTAGCTTTGGTTATCTTGTTAAATAGGAGATGAAAATTCGAGATGAAGGAAGAGTTAATACAACGTTTTACAACCTATGTAAAAATGGATACACAATCTAAAGCGGGGACGGGTCAAACACCTTCTACTCCAGGACAGTTGGTACTTGCAAAACAATTAGTCGAAGAGCTTAGACAGATCGGAATGGTTGACGTAATGGTTGATGATTTCGGATATGTAATGGCTACATTACCAGCAAACACTGATAAAGATATTCCTACGATTGGCTTCCTAGCACATATAGATACTGCTACTGACTTCACTGGAAAAAATGTGAACCCACAAGTAATTGAATCCTTTGATGGTAAAGACATTTTATTAAATCCAGAACTAGATATTGTATTATCTGCAAAAGATTTCCCTGAGCTTCCTAACTACAAGGGACATACTATCATTACGACAGACGGTACTACGTTATTAGGTGCTGATAATAAAGCAGGAATTGCAGAAATTATGACTGCGATGGATTATCTGATTCAACATCCTGAAATCAAACACGGTAGAATCCGTGTAGGGTTTACTCCTGATGAAGAGATTGGCAAGGGACCAGAAAAATTCGATGTTGAACGATTTGACGCAACCTATGCCTATACGATAGATGGTGGTCCTTTAGGCGAATTACAATATGAAAGCTTTCATGCTGCTGAAGCACGAATTACCTTCAAAGGCAATAGTGTTCATCCAGGAACAGCTAAAGATAAAATGAAAAACGCCGGAAAAATGGCCGCTGAATTTATAAGTAAGTTCCCAGAGGCAGAGGCACCTGAACACACCGAAAACTATGAAGGCTTCTTTCATCTCATTGCAGTCAATGGTGATGTTGAAGCAGCAGAAGTAACTTATATTATACGAGATTTTGATAAAGAAAAATTTCAACAAAGAAAAGATATGGTCAGAACGTTCACGAAGGAAATGAAGAAAAAATATGGTCAAGCATGCATTACTATAGAGATGGAAGACCAATATTATAATATGCGAGAAAAAATTGAACCTGTCAAAGAGATTGTTGATATTGCCTACCAGGCAATGGAAAACCTTAACATTAAACCAATTGTGGAACCAATCCGTGGAGGTACCGATGGATCTCAGCTATCCTACATGGGTTTACCTACACCAAATATCTTTACTGGAGGAGAGAATTTCCATGGGAAATTTGAATATGTTTCAGTGGATAATATGGTTCAATCAACAAAAACGATTATTGAAATCTGTAAACTTTTCGAACAACGTTAAACGATAGCGATAATTAGCCAGGTCCATTACATGGTAACTGGCTTTTTTTATAGTCTAGGAAATTATAAAATTAGCCCATGCTTCCTTTATCTCCGTTGACAGTCGCTACGTTTCTAATCGGGTGCTTACGCTTTTGGTCTTGATATTTTCAATAAAAATCCCGCACCTAATGCAATAAGTAAGCAGCACGACAGTATAAGGAATGTAAGTATATATCCGCCTATCTCTAATAACTTTAGTGAAATGATGGGACCTAGCGAAGCACCTACAAATAGGATAAATGCATACATCGAAGAAGCAGCTGCACGTTCCTTCCCACCAAGGTTCCCGATAATCATCATAATTATAGGGAAGGTAAAAGATATTCCAGCAACATACCAGATACTTGTTAATATAGTTACTATCAAATGGTTACTAAGAGACAACAACAGTAATCCCGAGCTGGCCATTGCTAAGCTACAGCGTAACATAGCTAGTTCCCCAATAATTTTTACAGCCTTAACAGCAAATGGAGAGCATAGCATACCAATCACACCAAGTACCCGCACATAAAATACCTCCTGAGTAGTGAGATGATAAGGAGAGGACCGTAAATAGTCTCCTAATACGGTATACATACCCAGAAATGTTAGTAGCAGCATAATTGTTATCAAGTAACAATATAATAATTGCTTCCGCCTAAAAATACGTGATAGCTGCTTGATATATTTCTTCATCATACCGTCTTTTTTGGATGGAGACGTTGCAGGCAGTAACCAAGCTACCAGTATTGCACTTAGACCATAAATACAAGCAAAAAAATAGAATACAGCATGCCAATCAAGCGTTTGATTAATAACATCAGATAACGATTGTCCAATAATTCCAGCTAGTACATATCCAAAACTAATATAACCAATAACCATTATCCGTTTGCTTGGTGGAAAAACTTCAAATACATAAGAAAGTGCTGTTGGCGCAAACGTAGCTGCAAAGAATCCCTGTAAAGCTCTAAGAACTAAGAGTGTTTGAAAATTATCGCTATAACCAATCGATACTGTACATATTGTAAGCATAACTAAACCAAAGACAATCATTTGTTTTTCACCAATTCGATTCGTAAAAGGTGTAAAAAACAAGAAGCCGATTGCATAAAACATAGAAAAACTACTACTTATCCACGCTGCCTCACTTAATAAAATATGAAAATACATGGAAAATGTATGCGATAGTGGGGTACTGACATACACACTAGAAACGACGATCAGTGCACACCAAAATAAGATCATGGTATATAAATAATATCTTGTTGCTGCTGAAACAAGTAGATCTTTCATGATAGTACACTCGCTTTCCTCTTCACCTCATGTATTTATATGAAAGTCTGTTGTAAATTGTGCCTATCTGCATTCTATGAATATATTATCATTTGTATTGGCGAATTCTTATCATTTATGAGAAAATATAGGTTAGTTAAATTGCAAAGTTGTACAATATGAAAATGGAATAATTCCTTTCGTACCATCGGTATAAAAAGCGTTATTGTAATTAATCTATAGACCATCCTTATGAGACAACCTCAAGGCTATTGCCTTGTTTTAGAACAAGCAGTAAACTATCATGCAGGGAGAGAAAAGCATCATGAAACGAAAGACATTTATAATTATTAGTGCACTGCTAATTATATCGTTAGTAATTACAGCATGTACTAATGATGACAAAGAGAAATCAAATGAAGAAGATACAGCGACACAGGCTAAGGAGCAACCGAAGAAATCCGATAGTGGAACTTTACAGGTTCCAAAAACTGAAATGCAAAAGAAAGACAGCGGTGAGTCTGTTAAAGCTTTACAAAAAGTCTTAAGTGCCATCGGCTATGATATTAAAAATACTGGAAAATTTGATGAATCTACGATATGGGCAATTACAGATATCCAATTACAGCATGAATCATTACCTATAACTGGTATTTATTCAGAGGATACAGCTGAAGTTGTTCATTCGCTTCTGCAAGATTCGAAGGAATATGTTCCGGGAGAAGGGTTGCCATTTAAAGCAGAGCCTGCAGCAACAAAGCATGGTTCAGAAATATTAGCTAATCCTTATGAACAACTGGCATTAGTAAATAAAGAACATGCCCTCCCCGAAGATTATATACCTGAAGATCTCGTGATTCCGGATGTTCGATTCCCATTTACAGAAGACCTACCCAAGAAGCAGATGCGTGAAATTGCTGCATCTTCTTTAGAGAAGCTATTCCACGCCGCTGATAAAGCAGGACTTGATTTATTTGCCCAATCAGGATATCGTTCCTATGATAGACAAGTGTCGATTTTTACAGCAAATGTGAATGAACATGGTGAAGAAGCTGCTAATAATTTCAGTGCTCGTCCTGGTGAAAGTGAACATCAAACTGGTTTAACAATGGATGTAACAAGTCCTGATGTAAACTATCAATTGATCATCGAATTCGGAGAAACAGATGAAGGCAAGTGGCTAAAAGAACATGCTGCTCACTTTGGGTTTATTATTCGTTATCCAGAAGGTAAAGAAGCAATAACCCACTACCAATACGAGCCATGGCACATTCGTTATGTAGGCAAAAAAGCAGCCGAAGACATAATGAATAATGACTTAACTTTAGAGGAATATTTATCGAATTAATCAAGGTTGCAGGGGAAGGAAGGACTCCCAAGGAAGGGTTGCACGAAGATTGTAATGAGGAATTAAAGAGAAAATCAGACAATTTCTTTTGTCTGGTTTTTATTTACATATTCATCTATTTGCATATCTAAAACACGGATACGTTCTAATGCAACGTGGTCCTCTATCACCTTATAGTGATGATTACCACCAATTTCTTCATCTGCTTCATCAGCCATGTTCACTACTTGCTGTAGTGGTTTTAATTGCAACTCCCCTTTAGGAAGATACGAATCCGTATGAAGTAATATAGCTACAGCAATCTCTTTTGCTGCTTGGCGATCTTCTCCAATTCGAATTAAAAGCTTATGCGCACGACTTGCACCTTTGATAGCATGAATATCATTTTCTTTATAAAGCTCATAATCCCATTTCCCCTCACGATACCACGTGTAATGACCAATATCATGTAGTAAAGCCGCTTTTGTTGCGTGATCAGGATTCACATCATGTTTTTTAGCAAGCATAAATGCATATTCCGCTACGGAAATAGCATGAGCGATACCTGATCGTTTTAAATATCTTTGTGTTACGGGGTGTGTAAATACATCTTCTAATGTGACATTTCTCATTAGATCATTCTCCTTTCTAAATTTATTTGAATCTATCCCCACCTTTTATAAATAAGCATGCAGGATAAATTTTATTGAATATAGCATAAATTACCTACACTTTGCAATAGATATTTCCCTTTTTTTCAATTCTTAAACATATCTTAACACCTGCTTCACCCGGTCTTTACGATTTTCAGCCTTTTTCATTATTTGCCTATCAAAGCTTGTTAAGCCACCTATACATTGAAACTTCAATCAGTGGGGGTCTTGCTTCCTGTTATATGTGGGATAAAATGAACTGTCGACTTAAACCAGTTACAGCAACAGCGTTAGCTCGCACAACGAGCAGGTTTTACTCCTGAGGAAGCTGAAATGTTTCCATAGAAAGCAAATATCCTTTTCTTCTAGAAGAAAGATTCGTTTCTCTCTCCGAGCTGATGTTGCCATGTTCGATTTAGAATGGTTTTACAATCATCAGGACAATGATTAGTAGAAAAAAGATATTTTCGATTCTTTCAAAGAAAAATAACTTTCTCGATAGCTCTTGATACACAGGAGGTATAGCTACACCCACATATGTATCCAGCAATGCTTTAATTGGTTTAGAGCAAGGAGATAATACAAGCGGTCCAAATGCTAATCCAACTATAAAAAGAACAAGGCTCAACACATACCAGCTTTGCGAAAATAAATATGGCCTAATTACTCCCATTATGAGGCCTGTTGTTAACAAAAGCGTACCGCCTATCATCACGAACCGATGCAACATACTTCTAATTTCATAGGCATGGCGTAGCTCTTCCATGGTCTTTGCCCTTGAAACAACCGATATCATTAGAAAAACTGAGTAAAATTCGCTCAGTCCTTATCACTAAATGCTCAGATTTACGCTTCCTCTAGTAGCTATTATGGAATAATAGCTACTGCTTGCTTGACCACCACTCCGGCTGCCCACTTCCCTTTCCGTGGGGTTTGT